>CANPNQ010000118.1 GCA_947575425.1 uncultured Erysipelotrichaceae bacterium | reverse complement strand
GTAAATTTGCCACATGCTCCCGCGATTTGCCAACCCTTCGTGCCAGCTCCTCTTGAGTATAACCAATCTTTTGGATCAGCTTTTCATATCCTTGCGCTTCTTCGATCGCATTCAGATCCTCACGCTGTACATTCTCCAATAGCGCAATCTCCATCATCTGCGTATCATTGAAATCCACGATAATCGCCGGGATGCTTTTCTTGCCTGCCAGCTTACAGGCGCGCAAACGCCGCTCTCCGGTAACCAGTTCATATCCCTGTACGCCTTTCTTCACAAGGATCGGTGTGAATACGCCATGCAAGGCGATGGAATCCGCCAGCTCCTTAATCTTATCATCGTCAAATACCTTGCGCGGCTGATAGGGATTCGGCTTGATTTCCTCAATGGGGAGTTCTGTTTTTGAGGTCCGGTATTCCTCATTTCCACCCTGTTGGATATCCTCCAACACATCATCGATGCTTTCACCGAAAATGGCACTCAAGCCCTTTCCCAGTGCATTTTCTTTTTTTGCCATAATGACCTCCTAACGCCTGCGGTTGTTTTTCACAACCTCATTGGCAAGTCCTGCATATGCCTTCGCACCCTCACAGCGCACATCATATTCAAAGATGCTCATACCACGGGAAGGGGCTTCACTCAGTTTGATATTGCGTGGGATATAACTGCGATATACCTTATCCTTAAAATGAGTGCGTACTTCCTGTTGGACCTCCACGCTGAGCTTGGTTCTTGCATCAAACATCGTCAATACTACACCTTCAATGACCAAGGAACGGTTGAACAGCTGTTGAACCAAACGAATGGTTAATAATAATTGTGTGACACCTTCCAGCGCATAATACTCGCACTGAACCGGAATCATCACGGAATCGGCGGCAGTCAGCGCATTGGTGTTCAATAAACCAAGAGAAGGCGGACAGTCAATAATGATAAAGTCATAGAGGTGCTTGATCGGATCCAATTTCCGCTTTAACAGTTCCTCTTTTCCCACTTCAAATTTGATCATCTGAAGATCCGCTCCGGCTAAATTGATGCTGGAGGGAACGATATCAATGGGGGGAGTGGATAAACGCATGATCACATCTTCTGCCCGATACTGTTCCATCAGTAAATTGTATATGGATAACTTATTACCGTTGACACTGGCACCGACGCCTTGTGTCGCATTGCCTTGCGGGTCAAAATCCACAAGCAATACCTTGTTTCCCAGATAACCGAGCCCCGCTGCTAAATTGATCGCAGTCGTCGTTTTTCCGACACCGCCTTTTTGGTTGGAAACTGCTATTATTTTTCCCATGATCCTTCCTTGCCTTCCTATTTTTGAAAGCGCAGGGTCAAGATGACCGCATCATCGCTTTCTTCTTCCTTGAGCTGAATTTCTATGCCTGTTTTTTGTACCATTTTAATCGCCTGATGGATGGTATTGAGGGCAATTTTCATATTGCGTGTCACGCCCTTTAACAATATTTTTTTCTTTGGCTCACCCTCATTGCGCTCAGATTTGATCATCCGCTCTGTTTGTGATACGGATAAGCCCTTTTTCAGTATTTTGTCGAGGTAGTCCTGTTGTTTTTGGACATCGGCTCCTAACAATGCACGGGCATGACGCTCAGAGATGAGTTTGGCGTTGACCGCATTTTGAATGTTTTCATCAAGATTTAACAGGCGGATCTTATTGGCGATCGAGGATTGAGACTTCCCGATGCGCAAAGCAAGCTGTGATTGGTTCAGATTGGCATATTTCATAATATCGATATAGGATTTTGCCTCTTCAATGGCACTGAGATTTTCCCGCTGGATATTCTCTACCAATGCCATTTCTGCCATCTGTAATTCATCGGCATCCATGATGATGACCGGCACTTCAATCATACCGTTGAGCTTCATCGCACGATAGCGACGTTCCCCGGCGACAATCTGATAGCCATCCTCACAGGCACGAACGGTGATTGGCTGAATCAATCCGTTTTCTCTGATCGATTGTGCCAATTCCATCAGTGCTTCATCGTTGAATTCCAGACGCGGCTGATAAGGATTCGGCTGTATTTCATCAATGGTTACGATCTTACTTTCACGCATATCGTGATTCCTCCTCTGTTGTGTTTTATTGCATACTCCCATGGTTGAATTCCATGATGGCGCTGCTTTACATGGGCGTTTCATGGTATTGGTTTATCCTTTTGCTTCTGCATTCTTTTGAATTTGATAGATACATTGTGAAGCAGGGGATGTATGACTTTATACTTCTTGCTTATGGTGTGTGTCGTGTTATAACGGATGCTTTTTGATCTGACCATAGGAGCGTGGATATTGGACTGGTGTGGATTTGATTTTCTCATAGATCAATGTAATATGCGCTGCGCCATCACTCATCATCTGTTCACTGCTTGTAAGATAGCGACAGCCCAAGCGTGCGATTGCCTGCTTTGCCATCTCCTTCTCCTCATGGGCACGGCTGCCTTTCATTGCCCAAAACTGCCCCTTCACCTTGATTAAGGGAATGCATAACTCCGATAATACCGGTAAACTGGCAACTGCCCTTGCACTTACGATGTCAAAGCTCTCCCGATGATGCTTCGCATATTCCTCACTGCGTCCATGAACCAAGGTGACATCCAGCTGACACGCCTCACACAATGCACGCAAAAAGGTAATGCGTTTTTGGATCGGTTCGATGATCGTTACTTGCAGGGTGGGATCCATGATTTTCATCGGCAGCGAAGGAAAACCGGCTCCGGCGCCCACATCACATAAGCTTCCCTTTGGCTGATACTCCAACATGGGCAACACGCAATCAAGAAAATGCTTTTCGTAAATTGCATCCTCCTCGCAGATCGCAGTCAGATTCATGCGCTCATTCCATTCTCTTAGCATATCGCAATACAGTGCAAACTGCCTTGTCTGTAAATCAGTCAAAATGACATTGCGCTCTGCTAAAATGCGCGCAAAATCCTCCTTGTGAAAGTCTGCCATGAACGCCCTCTCTTTCCCTGTATTCGTTATCATTCCATAGATTGGAAGCAGTGATGCTCGCTTGCTTGTTACAGTATAATATTATAACGGATTTAGCGGGAAATGAAAAGGTAAAGCGGGAAATAATTACAGGGAAATGATGGGAAGTGTGATATAGGAAAAAGGAAGGAGAATTGTGTTTTTGTGGACACATGTTGGAGGAGTGTGTTTGATGGTGGAAAGGAAGGAGGAGAGAGGGTGTGTTGGCTGGCATGGATGAGGGAAAGAAAGATATAAGGCAATCATTGGGAATAGGGATAAAAAAAGAAATCGAATGAATGCGATCTCTTTTTATGGAAGCGCTGGAAGGAAATAGATGGCTTATGCGCTTTGTTCATAGTAGATGGACTGCTTGACTTTCTGTGCTTTTTCTTCTCCCAACAGTTGCGTGATGATTAAAAAGGCAAAGTCGATTACAGCGGCGGCACTTCTTCCGGTAATGATATTTCCATCCTGTACGCAATACGCATCCACATAGGTTCCGCCAAAATCCTCATTCATAGAAGTAAAGCAGGTGTAACGCTTCCCTTTGAGCAGACCCATCCGTCCTAAAATGGTAGGGGCGGCGCATATGGCACAAATTAGCTTCTCTTGATCAATAAAGGATCGGATTGTCTGTGTCACGATCTCGCTTTTTTCCAGTGTGGCATAGTGAGGTCCACCGGGCAGAAACAAGGCATCATAATCTTCCATAGGTACATCATGAAAATGGAGCAGATGAGAAAGGGTAAGATCGAAGCGCCCGGTGGCTTCCTTTCCTTTCATGGAACAGACATCAACGGCAATTCCGGCACGTCGTAGCAGGGCAATGGTTCCAACTGCTTCTAATTCCTCAAATTGGTCACTCATTACACATAATACTTTTTTCATAGTTATCATCTCCTATATTGATTGACCGCGCTCTAATTATAATACAGTTTTGTGGAACATTCCAGTAAAACAATGTGGGAGTTATGCTTGGATGCTCGCTAGGAATAAGTGGTGAAAAAGGAGCGGCAATGGGCGGATATCCAGCAGGAAATACTTGTGATTCATAGTATGGTAAGGGAGGGATTTTTATGGCGATTAAGATTTTTATTGATCAAGGACATAATCCGGGAACGATCAATGGCGGTGCCAGCGGCAATGGCTTGGAGGAGCAATCAGTAAACTTTGTTGTGGGAAGCATGCTGGCAGATCTGTTGGACAGCGACCCGCGTTTTGCGGTGCGAACGAGCAGGATGTACCCGGAGCAGGTATTGGGTAATACAACTACACAGTCATTGCAGCAACGGGTGAATATGGCGAATTATTGGCAGGCAGATTATTTTATCAGCATTCATGCCAATTATAACACCAATCCCAGCATCAACGGAACAGAGTGCTATGTGTTCCGGCAGGGAAGTCAGGCGTGGTATCTGGGAGAGGATATATTGAGCGGTATTGTGATGAGTGCGGGTACAAGGGATAATCGCGTCAGAGTTGATCCGTCCCTATATGTGCTTCGAGCAACCTCGATGCCGGCAGTGCTTGTGGAGCTAGGCTACTTAAGCAATGCACAGAACGCAAGAAAGCTGCGAGATAATCCCTATGCATTTGCGTATGGAATTTATATGGGATTGTTAACATATTTGAATTTGTAGGGAAGATCCTTTTGCGGATCTTTTTTTGATCAGAGGGATCGTTAAAAGGAAAGTACCGTTTTGCCACTTACAATGAGTAAAAAAACAGTTGACATATGTTGCGGCGAATGGTATTATATTAAAGCAATTCGACGAGAATTTGATGGAATACGTATGGCGCGTTGGAGAAACGGTTAACTCACATGCCTTTCACGCATGCATTCA
>CANPNQ010000117.1 GCA_947575425.1 uncultured Erysipelotrichaceae bacterium | reverse complement strand
ACGAACTTCAGGAATCCTGAAGCTACAAACTCGCAAAGGGTAAAAAACAATGCGAATGCCACCGTAAAAAATAATACCTTGGCGCTATCCGTCATCAGATCCTTTGCCTTTGGCCAGCGGATCCTAGAGATTTCCGAGCGAATGCCCGCAATGCTGAACCATCTCATGAAAATCACTCCTTACTTTGTTTCGCGATGCAGCGTATGACAGCCGCATTTTTTACAATATTTTTTTAATTCCAAACGCTCACTGTGCGTTTTCTTATTTCGCCGTGTCGTATAATTGCGTGATAAGCAGACGGTGCAAGTCAAAATCACTTTATCATTCATTGCCAAACACCTACCTTATGCCTAATAACTTTATCACAAAGTACAAACTTAGTCAATCAATGCTTTTGATTTCCGCACTTTTGCGAGGATATATTCCACCTGACGAGTGTCCATATTCAACCTTTTGGCAATTGCCTCATAAGTAAAGCCTTCCAATTTTAGTAAGATCACCCGACATTCCAACGCTGTCATATCGTGAAACAGACTGCGTAAGATATGATTTCGCTGTTCCGTATACAATGTATAGATTCCTTCCAGCGTGATATCCCTGTTTGCGACATAATCATGATGTTGGCGCATACCGTGATCGCTGACATAGGAATCCAAAGAAAGCGTCTTTTTCTGACTGCGATTTTGAAAGGACCAGAATTGTCTGCGATAGTTGGCAATATAATGCTCCAAAAAACAGTGATAAAAGGTGGAAAATAATGCATTTTGATCCTGCCGATAAGCATAGATTGCTTTCAGCAGCAGACTGGTCAACTCTGCCAGACAATCCTCCTCATTGCCCTCCAATTCCTCTGCATTCAAATAGTAACGAAGCTGCGCGCGATTATAAAGGGCATATTTTTCCACCAATTCCTGTAAACTGCTTTCATCCATTTGGTAGATCAAATACAACAGCAGATCGTCCTGATCACTGTTATTTCGACCCATGTACAAACTCCTTTGTTATTTGAGGGGATGACGTTGTGCGTAGATCTCATATAACAAAACAGCACATGCCACAGAGGCATTCAAAGAGGTTACGGTTCCCTCCATCGGCAGTGATATCGCATAATCACAGTTCTTGCGAACCAATGAGGAGATGCCATAGCCTTCTGAACCGATTACCAATACCAGCGGCACATCATACTGTCCGCTGCGATAGTCTTGTGCATCTTGTGCATCTGCGCCAACAACCCAAAACCCCTGTTGTTTTAATTCCTTGCAGGTCTGCGTGAGATTGCTCACATAAGCAACCTTGATGGTATCAATCGCTCCTGTACTCACCTTAGCGACGGTGGGGGTCAGTGAAACACTGCGATGCTTCCCCAATATGACACCATCCGCACCAACACAATCTGCGCTTCTTAGGATCGCTCCCAAATTATGAGGGTCCTCCAAGCCATCCAGCATGATAAGAAGCGGCTGTTTTCCTTTGGGAATCCCAGCTAAGATCTGAGCCACGCTGTAGCTCTTATATGCGTCAATCTTTGCGGCAATGCCCTGATGGTTGTCGCATCGTAAGAAAGCATCCATCTTTTTTCTGCCCATGATCTTCATAGGAATCTGCTTTTCTCTGATGCTCTGTTGCAGGGAGCGATCCTTCAGGGTATCTGACAGAATAATCTCATAGACCTTGCGATCGCTGTTTAGCAACTGTCGTATGACGTTTTTTCCATATACGTATTGTGTCATTTCTGTTCACCCAGCTTTACGATCTCATTCCACAATTCTTCCATGCGAGCTTCCTCGTGCATGAGGTAGAAATATCCGATCACAGCCTCCAGCCCGGTAGCCATACGATATTCATGGACGCTGGCATTCTTTGCCTTCGTTTCCGTTTTTGCGTTGCGTCCGCGCATAATGATGCGCATTTCCTCATCACTGAAAAACGCTTGTTTGATCAATGTATGCAAATACGCTGACTGCGCTCTGGCGCTCACCCAGCCTGCACATTTCTTATGCAAAACATTCGGTTTGCCATATCCTTGTGCGATCAAATACTCTCGTACCCATAAGGACATCACCGCATCTCCGATATAGGCGAGTGTCGTGCCATTGAGTGCTTGGGCATCTACACGTTTGGCCTGATGTAACGTCACATCCATTTATAATAAGCCTCGCTCATTCAGCTTGGCACGATATTC
This sequence comes from uncultured Erysipelotrichaceae bacterium, assembly GCA_947575425.1. Lineage (GTDB taxonomy): Bacteria > Bacillota_I > Bacilli_A > Erysipelotrichales > Erysipelotrichaceae > C-19. The sequence goes on along the minus strand of CANPNQ010000117.1, from coordinate 2,696 downwards.
ATCCGCACGGGTAAAATCACGCTCTGCCTTTGCCTGATTCCATTTCGCAAACAGCTCGCGATCTTCCTCACTTAATGTGATGCGCTCATAAGCTATACCCAATACATCCAGCATATGCTCGATGGTGATCACATAATCGCAAATCACATCCGTATGGATTTCTCTTTGACGAAGCGCATTGTTTAGCTTTTTCGTCGCTTCAAACAAGGACGCAAATGCATTGGGCGTATTCAAATCATCCTGCATGGCCTCCATGAATTGGGAATAGGCTTCCGTATTTGGCTTGCCTTCGATCGTTTGATCTGCCAGCTCCAGCTTGATATATGCCTGTTGTAAGGTATGCAGCACCTTTTCACTTTCCTTGCGAGCGTTATCAATTCCTTCCTCATTGATATTCAAGGGGGCACGATAATGGGCGGAAAGCATCATCCAGCGCATTGGATTCGCACCGATCTTCTCTATCATATCCTTTGCCCATACGACATTACCCAGTGATTTGGACATCTTTTCTCCATCAATGTTCACCATACCATTGTGCATCCAGTAATTTGCGATGCGCGTATCATAGGCAGCATTCGATTGAGCGATCTCATTTTCATGGTGTGGGAATTTCAGATCCATTCCGCCACCGTGAATATCGATCAAATGCTTTTGAAATTCGTTGTTTATCATGACAACGCATTCCGTATGCCAGCCGGGACGTCCCAGCGACCATGGGGAGTCCCATTGGATTCCTTCCTCGGTTTTCTTCCACAGCGTGAAATCCAGCGGATTCTCTTTCTTTGCGTTTTCGTCAATGCGGGCGCCTACCATCAGGTCCTCGATTCTTTGATTGGATAGGTTTCCGTATTGCGATACACTGTTTACGCGGAAATAGACATCTCCATCTACGACATAGGCATGGTCCTTTTTCACTAATAATTCAATAAATGCGATGATCGCATCCATTGTTTCCGTTACCTTCGGACAAGAATCCGGCATCATAGCGTGTAAGCCGATGCGCATGTCATTGTATGCCTCAATAAAGCGCTCGCTTACTTCCCTTTCGCTGATGCCAAGCTCCTTTGCCTTATGGATGATCTTATCATCCACATCGGTAAAGTTACTGACGAATTTCACCTGATAACCCAGTTCCTGAAGGGTACGCTTCAAGGTGTCAAAAACAATCACAGGACGTGCATTTCCCACATGGGCGTAATTGTATACGGTAGGACCGCACACATACATACTGATCTCGTTTTCAATCAAAGGCTTTAGCTCTTCAATTTTGTTGTGATAACTGTTGAAAATTCTCATGTCATCCCATCCTTTCGTCAAAAAAAGCCCTTACCAAAGAAAGCGGACTTTTCCTCATCTTGTTTCGTTTCGGCGTTTTTATAAGTATACCAAGTTTCCCTTCAAAATACAACTGAAACAGGCACTTAGCCAAAAAAACAATATGAATTTTTTGATAAGAAAAGAGATCACTTTATAAGGATCTCTTATTCTCTTTATAATGGATGATCCATCCCTACCCCTTATGAGTTCTTTTATATAGAAAGAAATGAATATATCCAAGGGATAAAAATAAAGTACCCATATACAGAGGTAGGCTAGTGGAATCCCCGGTCAATGCCCCTCCGGTATTCGCTCCCGGATAGTAGCTACCCTTAATCTCAGCGTTTGAATTATCCACAGGATCTTTTCCATCATCAGGGCTGCTTGGTTCATCAAAGCGCATGGTATCATATTCATACGGGCGGTTGACATTATGCTCCGGCTTCCATTCTGTGATATCCTGTATGTTTTCATCCGCTGTGCCATCGCCATCACGATCTACATTGACATTTGGATTACTATCTCCGGTGCTGTCAATATCAATATCAGGAATGAAGTCACCATCGACATCAATATTGATATCTGGTGTTCCATCCTTATCAAGGTCAATATTGATATCAGGGCGCCCATCGCCATCGGTATCGATATTGAGCTTCGGCATATATTCCTTTTGATCCTCTCCGATACTGTCATAGAGGAAGGATTCCTTTTTGTAGTCTTTTTGAGGTTTCCATAAGTCAATCGTCGTGATATTGAGTGATGGAGTTTTTCCGTCCTTAGAAATATTTAGGTGTGGTTTAAAATCGCCCTTTGTGTCAATGTCAATATCGGGAATCATATCACCATCTGTGTCAATGTTGATCTGTGGCTTGGCTGTGATTCCGCTGGAGTATTGGATATCATTCAATGTAACACATTTTGTTGGTTTCCATTCTTTCAGAATCACTAGATTGAGGTCAGGTTTTCCGTCACTGTCTGTGTCGATGTTTAAGTCAGGCTTACCATCGCCATTACTGTCAATGCTATAGTCCGGTATGCCATCCTCATTCAAGTCTCCATTGATTATGATAACATTGCCTTCCTCATCCTTAATCTGTATGTTCAAATCCGGACACCCATCCTCATCCACATCCCAGAAATCCTTGTTTCCATTGTCTATGACATTCAACAATCCTTCTTTTAACGTAAAGATGTAATTGGGATAGTTATCATTCAATGTCGTATAGTTTTTACTTGTGATCGGGTAGGATCCGATTGGGCTGTACTTCACTGCGGTGGTGCTTAGCTTGATTATACTCTTATCTACATTGTCCTTTACTCCATTCCATGAAAAAAGTTCATTACTGATAACCTTGAAGGTCAAGGTTGGATTTTCTTCA
>CANPNQ010000116.1 GCA_947575425.1 uncultured Erysipelotrichaceae bacterium | reverse complement strand
TCCGGCAGTTGCCGCAATAAAGATCGCCGCAATGACCTGCATGATCGCTGTGCCATCCATATTGATCGTCATGCCCAAAGGCAATACAAAACTGGCAACTTCATCACTGACACCCAACTCCTCTACCGTTACCTTTTTATTTAACGGTAATGACGCAGCGGAAGAAGAAGTCGAGAAGCCAAACAACGCTACTTTACTGATCTTGCGTAAAAATGGCATGGGATTCAAATTCGTAGTAATCGCCATCAAAGCCGCATAACCACCTATCAAGAATACAAGCAGTGTCAGTACCGTTGTCACAACATACGCCGCAGCCGGACGCAAATGATCAATTCCGTAAATCGCAAAGGTTCTTGTCAACAGCACGAAGATCGCATACGGTCCAAATTTTGTGATCACAAAGCTTAAAAATACAACGACGATATCATTGATCTCCTGAAGCAGCTTTTTGAACACATCCACTTTTCCCTGTAAAGCATTGATGCTCAAGCCGATGCATACAGCCAAAAATACAATTGCCAAGACGCCGCCATTATTGGAGAAAGCGGCCATAATATTATTAGGTACTGCCTGTAATATCACCAGCAGCGGGTTTTTTCCGTTAGAACCGTTCGCAGCAGTAAGCCCTGCATCGACAGACACGTCAAACAATCCTGCATGATAGATCGTAAAGCCAACAATTCCAGCAAGAATCAACGCTGTCACAGAGGTCAACAGGAAATACCCCAAAGTCTTATAAGAAATTCTTCCCAATTTTTTTGTGTCGGTAATGCGGCACATTGCCAAAGTAATGCTGGTAAAGACCATCGGTATGATGATGAGCTGCAAGGCATTCACAAACAACTGTCCCAATAGATAGAAAATGCCAAACACGTTTTCATTTCCTTCTGCGCTAATATCCGCAAACAAAATGCGGTTAATCGTATTCCATAGTTCCTGATTGCCATTGGCATGTAAGGATTCACGTAGCATAATACAGCCAAATCCACATGCCAAGCCAAGCACCATTGCGATCATCATCCGCTTGGCAAGCTTGGTTCCATTGATCTGATTCATGTCTTTCCTCCTCTAAGAAAAAGCCTTATTTTCCCATTGAGCAGAAAATAAGGCTTCTATATTCAAAGCATATAGAACAGATCCGACGTACCAAATCGACCTTAGTTACCTCTCAGGGCAAATTTAAAGGTTTTTCTTTTGTAAAAAAGTATAGCGCAAACACCGGTATCTGTCAACGAACAATTTCTACAAACATAAGATAATAAAGGCTCGATTTCACCTCCGCCGCATGCATCCATATGATCATGCAACGCTGTTCACTTACTTCCTCCTTTGATGATCCCCAATAGGGGAATCATCTGATTCACTGCATAACTTCCACTTGCCAACAGATTTCCCGCTGCTTCCAATAAGCTTGCCCTTCCTTCTTCTGCTTTTCCTTGTTTACTAGTAAAATTTATCATTCCAATGCAAAAGCTTTACTGCTTCAAAAGAAAAGCATCGAATTTGTTTCCTCCTTCGATGCCTTATCTTTCTTGTCATCCTAAAACTGCAATACGCTCAATACCATCATAATCACTACGATCGCAATGATCACGGTACGATACAAATACAGCTTCCATTTTTTCTGCTGCTGGGCCTTACTGCGTGTACTCATGCTTTACCACCTTTACTTTGAAATTTTTACCTTGGTCCATAATTCGGAAATCAGCTTTCTTGCTTTTTCATTGTAATGAAAAATCTCGTCCTTTTCATAACCCGATCTGGGCAGATAAGCTTCATTGCCTTCAAACTCGCCGCCTTCCCCACTTAATTCTTCCAATACCTCACCGTTTCCCGAGGTATATCCGACAAATAAAGAATTGCGCTTACTGTTCTCATATTCCAGCATAAAATCAATATACGTGTTTGCAAGCTTAGGATTATCGGCATTTTTCGGGATCACCATGGCATCGACCCAAAGATTGGTACCTTCCTTTGGCATATAATAGCCCATACGCTCATTTTCTGATAAGATATAAGCCGCATCGCCACTGTATACCACGGCCAGATCCTTGTTTTCATTGATCATTGCGTCGATCACTTCATCGGTGACAATCTCCGGATCCATTGTTGTCACAACCTTACGCAGCCATTCATATGCTTCGCTTAGCTGTGCCTCATCATCGGTATTCATCGAATAGCCGAGTGCCTTGAGAGCCATCATAAAGGAATCACGTTCCGAATCATAGAGATACAGATGGCCTTTGTACTTTGGATCTGCGAGAATATTGTAGCCTTCTTTCTCTAAATCTTCAAGTGCAACTGTTTCTTTATTGTACACAATTCCCACTGTTCCCCAAAAATAAGGGATACTGAAAGTGTTATCTGGATCAAAAGACACTCCCTTGACCTCATCAGCCAACAGATCTAAATTGGTAATACGGGAATGATCCAAAGGCTGAAGCAGATCATAGCGCTCTCCGCCCTGTAATTTTGTATACATCAACTCATTGGAATCGAAGGTATCATATATAATCTTCACACCATAACGTGCTTCAAAATCCGCATTGATCTGAGGATCGATATACTGTCCGGCGTTGTATACCTTAAGCGTATCACTGCCAAATGCAGCGATCGCATCGGCACTGTTCATATGCTGCTTGGTTCCATTTTTCAACCAGGAAAGACCAAAGCCGACAAATAACAGCACACAAAGCGATGCCACCTGTAAAACGCGCTTGGGATATGGCTTATTTTGCCTTTCTGAGCGCTCTTTGATGAGCGGCAGGAGATTAACAAGCAACAGAGTGATTGTGATCATAAGCACAATGATGGTCGATAATGCATTGATGCTTGGATTGATCCGCTTACTCATCGTCCATACCAAGGTAGAGATATTCTTTACCCCATTGCCGCTCACAAAATACGATATCGTAAAATCATCAAAAGACATCGTGAAAGCAATGAGCGCTCCCGATACGATCCCCGGCATAATTTGCGGTACAATCACCTTCATCATCGCCTGAAACGGCGTTGCCCCAAGATCCATCGCCGCCTCTGCCAAATTTTCATCAAGAGAGCGCAGTTTGGGCATGATACTCAAGATCACATAGGGAATACAAAATGCGATATGCGCCAGCAGCATCGTCACAAAGCCTTTTTCCATATGCAGGGAAACATAAAATAACATCAATCCGACCGCTGTTACAATCTCAGGATTCATGATCGGCAGGTTGTTGATCTGTGATACCACCTCACGCACAATACGGCGTGACCTGCTCAAACCGATGGCGGTTAAGGTCCCCACGATCGTTGAAATCAACGTTGCCAAAATCGCAGTTACAAGAGTATAGTAAATAGCCTCCAACATGTTGGCATCATGAAACATCTTGTCATACCATTGCAGGGAAAAGCCATTAAAGCTGGTCAATGAACGCGAATCGTTAAATGAAAATACCAGCATATACAAGATCGGAAAGTAGAAAAACAGGAAGATCGCCCCCAGTAGGAGCCGCCGCACTATCTTATGGGAACGCATCATACCTTACCCCGCTTTCTGCTTAAGGCATCATCATTTTTATCCAGCTTTCTTGTCACATACATGGAGATCATGATGATCACTGCCATCACCATAGAAATGGCGCTGCCGAAGTTCCATTCCCCCACAGAGATAAACTGATTTTCGATCACATTTCCGATAAGCATATAGCCGCCTCCCCCCAACAATTTGGGAATGACAAAGCTGGAGACTGCCGGTAAAAAGACAAGGGTAATTCCCGATATCACACCCGGCAAAGATAAAGGCAAGGTCACCTTCAAAAAGCGATGCAGACCATCTGCGCCCAGATCATTTGCCGCATCCAGCAATGATTTATCCATCTTTGCCAAAGCGGATTCAATCTGTAGGATCATAAACGGAATAAAGTTATACACCATTCCCAAAATCACCGCAAAATCCGTATACAACAGCTTCTGCGGACCGATCCCCAACATTTCCAACAGCGAATTGATCAAACCGTTATCGGATAAAATACCGATCCACGCATATGTGCGAACCAGCATATTGATCCACATCGGCAATGTAATCAAAAGAATATAGAGATTGCGACGTTTTTCATCCCCGGATGCGATCGCATAAGCGATCGGATATCCGATCAACACACATAGAATTGTTGTAATAAAAGCAATACGCAATGAAATCCACAGCGTATGCAAAAAATCCGCATCGGTAAAGAAATGAATAAAATGTTCCAAGGTGAATTGCAGGGTTGCGACATCATTGCCCTGCTTGGTAAACGCATACATGACGATAAGCGCCATCGGTATGACGATCATCGCGATCATCCATATCATATATGGATAGGTCAGTTGCTTAAAATGCTTCATTTCAATATCCCATCTTACTCATGACATGAATATCCTCAGGTTGGAAATCCAAAGCAATCTCCGCCCCTTCTTCACTCAAATCGGTGGTGTGCACCTTGAACACACGCCCCTTGGTGGAAAAACTGACCTCATAAACTCCCTCTGTAATCGTATCAGGATCAAATTCATATGCCACATCTTCAATCTCTACATCGCTTTCATCGCTCAACTTCCAGCCTTGGGCGTTGGCCCATGTTTTCAGATCGGTATCGATTGCAACGCTTTCCTTGATCTCATCGACAGTCTTAAAGAAGTTAAAAGCAGAAATGGCCTCATTTTTCTTTTTATTTTCTACATACTTCTGCTCGACTACCATGATATTGACACTGATGCTGGTGCCGCTTGCGGTAGAGAAGGTGACTGGATAATTTCCAACCTCCTCTTTGATATCATATTCGATCTTGGAGATGGAAAGATATTCATTGGTTTGCGGATCCCATGCCTGTGCATCAGCTCTGGCAATGATCTCTGCATCGTTAA
>CANPNQ010000115.1 GCA_947575425.1 uncultured Erysipelotrichaceae bacterium | reverse complement strand
ATTTCGGAAGTAAAAACAGGGGCAAAGGATAAGCCGGTAGATGATATTTTTATTCTCGCTATCGCCATTGAAAAAGTAAAGTAGTTGAAAGGCGGCTTTGTTTTCTATATGGCTCCATGATTTTCTATGCGAAGGAGGCTTGGGATGAATCAGGAACATGAACTGATAAGGAATTTGGATCGTCTTCATACAACTGAATTGGGTATCAAACGAATCAGGGATCATCTTGCTTTGCGAGCGGATTTGGATGTTATTTCATGGTGCAGAGATCAGATTCGCGACAAAGAGGCGATCATCGCCAAAAACGGTAAGAATTGGTATATCAGCACAGAACGCTGTATCATCACTGTCAATGCGAGCAGTTATACCATTATCACCGCCCATAAGAATCGGGATTAAAAAGATCGGAATGCATCTCATCATCGTAGCTTGAATCTAGAAAAAGAGGCGGCATGCATCGCAGATCAAAGCGAAAGGCTTGATTTATCTGCCAAATGCATATCACCTCTTTTATTGTTTATTCTCCTCTAGTATCTTGCACATAGTGAGTATTTCTTGTTTTAAGCGGGGAACGATTTGTTCTTGTGGAAGCTTCTCTATGATCTGCCCCTTTTTGATTAATAATCCTTCCTTTTTTCCGCCGGCAATGGCAATGTCCGCATGTCTAGCCTCTCCGGGACCATTTACTGCACATCCCATGATCGCAACAGTAATATCACTTCTGATGTGCTGTAAGAAGGCTTCGATTTCATTGACGGTTTCCTGTATGTTCCATGCAGTTCTGCCACAAGTCGGACAAGCGATTAAATTGGGAATATCATTGATCAAACCGCAGCACTTTAACAGCTGTTTCACGATGAGCATTTCCTGCAAGGGGTCTCCGTTGACAGAGATCCGAATCGTATCGCCGATTCCTTCATTGAGCAGGGTGCCGAGTGCCATGCTGCTTTTCACTGCACTGCCGATCACTGTGCCGGCCTCGGTTACACCCAGATGCAGTGGATAGGGGAATGCCTGTGCTGCCATGCGATAGGCTTCGATACAAAGCAGGGGGTCACTGGATTTAAAGGATAGGCAAATATCGTGAAAATCCAGCTCCTCCAATATGGCGATATGGCGGCGGGCGCTTTCCATCATTCCCTGTGCATTGACGATTCCATAGTGATCGTGGATATCCTTCTCCAAAGAACCGGAATTGATACCGATGCGGATCGGGATGTGCTTTTGTTTACAGATATTCACCACAGCCGCTACTTTATCCTTACTGCCGATATTGCCCGGATTGATGCGTATCTTGTCAATGCCATTTTCCGCTGCCTTTATGGCAAGTCGATAGTCATAATGAATATCAGCCACCAATGGGATATGAATGCTTTGCTTGATCGCTTTGACAGCTTCTGCGTCCGCTTCATCCATTACCGCAATGCGAATGAGCGCACATCCTGCCTCCTCTAGTGCAAGTATTTGTTTTACCGTTGCTTCTACATCAGAGCTTTTGGTATTGCACATGGATTGTATCACAACATGCTCGCTGCTGCCGATTTGTTGATCTCCAACCATGATGGGTCTTGTATGAATGCGTTTCATTGTATTCACCTCATGTAATATCATAGCATAGTCCTTTTCCTATGGCAAATAAATAAAACCATGCGAATATGAAAGGGAAGCGATGAGATCGGATAAGCAGATGAGAACAGGAAAAATGATCTTTACAAACCGTAAGAAGAAGAAATTTGTATGGCAGTGAAAGGATCATCGAAAAAGGTAAATTGCGAAAGAGCGGAAAGGGATCAGGTTTGTATTCTGATCTGATTTGTATTATAATAGGAACGAAAAAAAAGGAGGTGCCTGTATGCTGCGTAATCCGTTTCGCGAACTGGATGCAAAAAACCTGCTTCACAGCAGCGATATATTAAAAAAGCAGAACGATTATCGTAAGATCGTCAATCAGCGATTGAGTGTTGTGACAGCTGTAACCGTATTGTTATTTATGGTCATTGCCGCACGTTTGATTGATATTCAGGTTCGCCAGCAGGATGATTATGCGAATAAGCTGGAAATCTATACGATGAAGCGGCAGGTTTCCTCTACACCTCGCGGACAGATGCTGGATGCGAACGGTAAAGAAGTGGTGAGAACCGTCAGTTCAATCAGCGTGACATATTTTCCAACGGAGAATGCGACTAGTGCCCAGCAGTGGGAATTGGCATTGAAATTCGCAAAGCAGTTTGCGGTCTCTGCCGAGGAGCTTACCTTGCGTGATCTTCAGGATGCTTATATCACCTTGCATACCGATGCAAACGGAAATAATGATCAGGCGAATTTCCTGTTGAGTGCAGCGGAAATGAAATTGAGCGATGACCAAATTTATCAGTTGAAGCTGGAGCGAATCACAAAGGAAATGATCGATGAGGAGCTGGATGAGACGACAAGAGCCGCATGGTTGGTATACAGTGCAATGGAGGTGCATTCACAAAGCTCACACACCCGAGTGATCTTGGAAGATATTGATGAGGAGACGATCGCTTATTTGACAGAGCACAAGGAGGACTTTCCGGGGTTTGATGTGGATTTCAGCTCATGGAAACGAGAATATCCATATGCAGATACCCTTCGAGATGTGTTTGGGCAGGTGACCACCAGCAAGCAGGGACTGCCTGCCGAGCTGATGCAATACTATACTGCCAAAGGCTATGAGATGAATGCCCGGGTCGGTAAATCCGGCTTGGAGCAGCAGTATGAGGAGCTGCTTTCCGGCACCTCCAAAGCCAATACAATTAAATATGATGAAGAAGGCAATCCTATTTTTACCGAGACCAATCCGGGTAAAAAGGGCTATGATCTTCAGTTGACCATAGATATCGACTTACAACAAAAGGTAGATACCATTTTAAGAAATGTCATGGAACAATATGGCGGAAAGGGCAATCGTCCCGATATGGATCGTTTGTTTGTGACGCTGATGAATCCCAATACGGGTGAGATTTATGCGATGAGCGGTGTGCTGCGGACCGATGGGCAGCTGATCAACTATGCCAGTGGAAATTATCTGGAGGGCTATACACCCGGATCTGTCGTAAAGGGTGCGACTGTCTATATGGGATTGAATGAGGGCGTTGTCACGAAGGACGAATATATCTATGATGCGCCGATGCAGATCAAAGGAACCCCTGTCATCGCCTCCTTCCAAAATCATGGCAATGTCAATGCGGTGAATGCGCTGCGGGTTTCCAGTAATATCTATATGGTGAATATCGCTATCCGTTTGGCAAAGACCACCTATATTCCCAACGGGCCGCTATTTATCGATGATGCATCCTCTGTATTTAAACTGATGCGCAATTATTATTCAATGTTTGGACTTGGCGTGCTGAGCGGTCTGGATGTCCCCAATGAACAGCTTGCCTTCAAGGGCAGTAATGAAACACCGGGAAATTTGTTATATTTTTCTTTCGGACAATATGATAACTATACACCGATTCAACTGCTTCAGTATGTTTCTACTATCGCCAACGGTGGTAAGAAGATAAAACCGCGCTTGGTAAAGGGTGCATACGGAGTCAATTCCGATGCATTGATCTATACCAATGATACAGAAATACTATCCACGCTCTCCGGTCCTCTTGATCATCTCAATACGGTGAAGGAGGGATTTCGTGCCTGCGTGACCTCCAATTACTGCGGCAGTGCAGTGGCAGCGGCAGGGCATGATATTGCGGCAAAAACAGGGACTGCCGAGGTTACGATCAATGGCCATGCCTCTACCAATGCATCGCTGATCGGCTTTATGCCTTATGATCAACCGGAGCTTGCTTTTGTTTGCTCGGCACCGACTTCCTCCAATACGACGACAGCAACGACCCGTTTACAGGATAACATTTGTACAACAGAGATTATGCCACAGATTGTAAAAGCGTATTATGATAAATAAAATAACAGGATTACAAGTGTTTCTTGAAAAAAGATTAGCATTTTCCTAATGAGTATGGTATAATGCTATCGCGAGTAAGGACGAGGAGGTATAACATGAGAGATCGTATTACATTCAAGTGCTCAGAATGTGGTGAAGAAAACTACATTGGAACACGAAATAAACGTAAAAATCCAGAACGTATGCAGATCAATAAATTTTGCCCACGTTGTAACAAAAAGACTTTACATAAGGAGAAAAAATAAAAAGGGCCGCAGGTCTTTTTTATTTATGAGGAGGAAGCATATGGCACAAATTGATTCCATCGTTTTGGGAATGGTGATGACAAATTGTTATTGAACAATCACCACGTATTGATTGTAGATCCGGCAACGAAAAGCGAAAAGATCAAGCAGCTGATCGATGTGCGAGGCGGCATCGTGGATGGCATTTATCTTACTCACGGACATTTTGATCATATCGGTGGTGTGGATGCTTATGTTCATCTGTATCGCTGTCCCGTATATATTAATGATCCGGATATGCGCTTATTGAGCGATCCGTATAGTAATGTATCCGCAGGAGGTCATGAGGTCATTGTGAAAAGCGAAGCAATTGGATTACAGGCGGGAAAAAATCAGATCGGTGAGTTTACCTTTGATTTGGTGGATGCGCCCGGACATACGGAGGGAAGCTGTCTGATGATCTGGGAGGGTGCCATGATTTGCGGGGATGTTCTCTTTCAAGGAAGCATCGGCAGAACGGATCTGGTCGGTGGATCCAGCACCAAGATGTATCAGAGCTTACAGATGATTAAAACACTGAACCCCGATTTGCAAGTTTATCCGGGGCATGGGGATCAGACAACCTTAGCACAGGAGTTGAAATACAATCCATTTTTGATGTAGCAGCTTTGGATATCGTTTTGTCTGAGGAGCCCATCAACCAAAGAGACTATGAGAAAGCGCATGAGCGAGTAT
>CANPNQ010000114.1 GCA_947575425.1 uncultured Erysipelotrichaceae bacterium | reverse complement strand
CAACTTGCGCCTTGTTTGATCGTCTTATTATCTATGCTACCATTATAGCACGGATGGTTCTGGAAAAAACTAGCATTTTTTAACCAAAAAGCAAAACATGGACACGTGTCCATATCATTCTTTCTTTGGCTTTATTCTAAATTTTATCAGCACCCCCACTTGCTAAATAGCAGAATGACTGTGGAGGATAAGAAACACCTATTTCTTGTAATAGCTTTGGCTTATCATAAACATGCATTTCCCCTAAATGATAAGCAAAGGCACGCTTCTTGCCTTCATAATAATGATCAAAAAAATCCTTTGAAATTCCTGAATGCTCTTTTGTCTTTTTCCATACAACTTCCACGGAATCTTCTACTATTTCAATAATATCGACTTCTGCAACTACACGTTTTACCGGAGCAGTTGAATATATAACTATTTTATCAACATCTTCTCTGCATCGAAATTTTCTATACTCATATTTTTTTTGCCCAGAAAGGATACTTGCTACGAATTGCGGTTTAATCGATAATAACATTTGACACATTAACATTTCCCTCCATTAAAATTTTTTTAAATCCATCTACCGTTAGTTTGACCGCTGTTGGATATTGACCTTGCCTTCCCCAAAAACCTTTCTTTTCAAGCCAATCCATATTCACATTATTACCAGCCCCAAAATATCCATAATATAATAATTCCATAACTATCATATTTTTAAAATTTATATATTTATCCTGCAGTTCTTTTTCATCAAAAACCGATTTATTTCCTACACGTTTTTTCAACTCCTCGAATGTCATAAGATATTGTTTGTTTATCTTTGCTTGAATTATGTCAGTTACAACACAAAATGATGTTACACATGAACGATATCGTTTCCCGTCACCTTGAGTATAGCGGCGATATATTAGAACAGGCTCTCCAATTGTGTGGTTAGATCCAACTGCTTGCCCTACATAAATCTTACTCAATCCATTGCTCACACTACTACTAATCTTTGCTTGCAAACTTGCCGTATTAGCAAGTTCTGAATATGCAAACATTGTATCATGATAAATATCATCTATGATAACATACCCCGCATAATCAAAATCACTTTTTATGTAAGGAAATGATTTAAATGGATTAGAAAAATCAATTTGATTGCGATTTTTCATATAAACAAATTCACCATTTAGATTCGTACCTTCTTTTATAAAACCAAATTTTTCAAATTGGTTAATAAGAGTCCTTTGCTTTTCAAATACGGTTACGTAAATTTCTTTAGCATCTGTTTTTTGCCATTTCCACAGCAATAAACCAATTGCTCCTTCACCAATACGCAACCTCCTATATCTCTCTGCTATACAGAATGTACTTACCTTAATTCGTTTGTTTGCAGGAAGTATTTTATTTTGCAATGTTATCTCTTCCTCTTCTGCTTTTAAAGCAATAAAAGCTCCTAATCCAAATTCATCTTCAAAAACCAACGCAGTTGATTCATTGACTGATTTTTTTTGAAACCATTCTATAAATCCTGTACTATTTTCTGTTCCCGGATAATCAGTTTTTAAAGAATTAAAAATCGGATCATTAATATTAAGTTCTGCAAAACGCCTCAATGAAAATCTACCTGCCATAAGTTTTTCTCCTGAACCAGTAATTTTTTACATACTAATTTACGTTAGTATAATAACATATGTCAATCCAAAGTTCAATTATGATAATTATACTTATCTTTCTATATCATCATGCTCTTTCTCATATTTATTGATTATATGATCCGCCTTATTTATACTCTCAGATAACTCTGATATTTCTTTCTTTAATAGTTCTTTTTCTTCTCTTAAAGGTGTTATTCTGTTTTCAACATAGTCATCAATTTCTTGATCAGAGACATGTAGTACATTTTCCATGCGCTGCCGCAAGATATCGTGAAGATTGGATTCGTTGATCCTCAATTGCCTTGTGACTTCATCTATCCTGTCTTGTAGCTCACTCCTTTGATTGCGAAACTCCTCTAAATGATCAAGCATATATCCTTTCGCATTTCTATCATTGATTTCATCGACCATCTTCAAAATATTATTGCGCTTTGCCAGTAACATTCTTTCGGATGATGACATATTATAATAGCTGCTTTCTTTAAAGCCCAACTTAATATTGCTCTTTTCATAAAAACTCAATTGCGCTTCATTCATTTGTTTTTTATTCATTGAAGTTCCAATCAGCTCCTTAATTTCGGGTTTACTAACAAACACACCGTTTTCTTCAATTCGCTGTTTCACTTCTTCCAGCGAATATGTACCGCCTTCATCACACAGTATACGATTGCATCTAACAAAATACTGTTTGTTGGGTGCCTTAATTCTTAAACCCAATCTGTTATTGCCTTCCTCGCTGCCATCCTCAACCGTAAAGCCGAGCTGCGTTAAATATTGTTTTAATTCCTGATAATCCTTTACATTAGCAATCGCATAATCTAATGCTTTCCTTATTCTATCCTTGTGGCTGTCACCCTTGTTTTTCATTAGCCATTCATAATAGGTTCTTTCATATTTAACATTCACCGGATCAAGCACATCCAGTCCATGTTCTTTACATACCTGATCTGACAATTCCTTAAATACAGGTAAATCCTTCTTGAAAAATATTCTCATCTTTCTTCCGCTTTCGTTATGATACGGATTCACAATAATATGTGTATGAATATGCTCAGTGTCTTTATGAGTCGCTATTACATAATCATACTTTCCATTTAAAATACGATCCATCCATTCTTTTGCAATTTCAAACGCTTCTTCTTTAGTTACAGTTCCAGCAGCAAAAGATTGATGAAAGTGATATCCGACAACATCATCAACCATTGTCTTTCTTCCTTGTCTCCCTCTATTGTTTTTTAATTCCCATTCTATTCCGGCGCAATGCATATTGCAACTAAGGGATTCACAGATATTAGGTTCAGTTTTACACTTCTGTATAATATAGTTAATTGCATTTTGTACATTTCCTTTTAAAGCATGCACACCTACTGTTGCCATTTCATCATTTCCTTTCCATACATGGACACGTGTCCATGTTACTTTTTTAATTCACGTCTGTAATCGATATCTTCTTTATAAGAATGAATATCTTTTTGAATCAAAGTGTTCTTTACCTTACGATAATATTTTTCTGCCAGCTTATGCAGATTTTGAATTTCCTGCTGATATTCATTTAAAATTTGAGAGCACTCCTTAAAAAGATCATCAGATAGGTTTCCTTTCTTCGCCTCTGTATTTATCTTTCTTGAGATTTGATTGACGTTATTGCCTAACCGATTTATAGCAACTGTAAGTTCCTCTAATGATTTTAAGTCTATAAGATTTACCTCACCATAAAGGGAAGATTCAATTATATAATCTGTCAACGTCATGTTCGGATCTATTCGTTCAGCCATATATTTCATATATGCTTTTTCATTTGCAGATGCCCTCACCTCTATGCGCTGATTCTTACGATATTTTTGTTTTTTTAATAAGCGATTTTTTCTCCATAAACCTCTTTGCCTTTGCAATTCTTCTTTCCTATCCATTCTCATTCACTCCAATCTTTCATTACAATAAGGGTATGGGATTATCCCATGAGGTAATATCGGCATATTTGCCGATATTGTGGTTGTACGTACAAGAAAGTGAGTTTACGAAACTTTTGTGTACGTACAAGCGCCTTGCTTGCTATTCTTTGAGGGCCTCCGCCCTTCCTATAAAAAGCTTTGCGCCTTCTTGATGGATAAAATGTCAAGTATTTCTTAAATCAGAGAGACAAATGCCATTTTAACAGCGCAAAGTAAAGTGAGATCCCAGAAAAAAACGATCTTTTCAGATCGCTTGTCTTGATATAGTGTCCGCCACTATATATTGTTTAATCCCCCCTTTATCCTTGTTTGTTACTAAAGTAGAAATATGTCCCTCAACCTTCACCCGATAACCAACATCATATATTAGCGCATATTGTAATAAATGACCTCCCAACATAATTTCAATGACACTAGTATGATTGGGAATTTCTACTTCTACATAGAATTTTACATAAAGCTTCTCTTTGCCAATTCTCAATGTAAGCTTCTTTTTGATTTCACCTTCAATATATACATAATTCATAATTAAAAGTGTAGTTATTTGATACGTCTAAACATATAATCCTGTAAATCTTCTTGATCTCGAAAGCCAAGAAATACAACAGCCTTTACATCACATGGTATTTCTCTTGCATATACTTTTGTCATTTCTCTTACCTCCTGCCTTAATAGGTTTTCTTGTTTTTAGGGATATACCCAACTTGCCAAGTTGACAAGTTTTGTATCAACTTTTAAATCTTTATCAATGGTACTTTTTTATTTCTCCAGCAACTGAATGATACAACCAAAGTTACCGGCTCGATAAATTTTGAAATGGTTATACTTCATGCCTAGCGTCAATCCAAAATCATCATAAATTTTCAGCCAGTTATATCCTTCCAGTTCTAACGAATAATGTTCGGGTATCTCGCACTCACTATCAACAATATATGCCTTATAATTACCATCTTCTCCAAAGTATAACGAGTATACTTTCCCGCACATATTTACTATCAACATTGCCACATCGCTTGATCCGATACACTTCTTTTTATAATCCTTATAGTATTTCATTTTGCTTCTCCTTCTTGGGTTCTGCCCTCATTAGATCTTTCACTTTTCACGGAAGCACAGTTCTTGAAGGAAGCAAGCGTATTTCTTGCCGGATGAAAGTAACTGTGCATGTTTGTGATAACTCTTATGATTTAAAAATAGATATAGGGAAGGAGGCGAAGCCGACATCCTTTTCCCCTATGCAGTGCACACGAAAGTACGTCTGCATAGGGGCGCCGGAATTCCCTACAAAAGAAAACATGGACATGTGTCCATGCTAAATTGA
>CANPNQ010000113.1 GCA_947575425.1 uncultured Erysipelotrichaceae bacterium | reverse complement strand
GATTTTGCCTTTTCTTGAAGATACGGATAAGGAATATATTGCGACGATGAAATTAGGCATGCGTACCTTCAGTGATGATACAAGCGGGGAAGTGCTGGAAACAAGAAAGGTGAAAGAAATTGATCATTTTTCTTCCTTATTACAATCGTTTGTGGGAAAGCAGAAGCAGCTCCCGCCGATGGTATCTAGCGTGCGGGTAAACGGTAAAAAATTATATGAATATGCCCGCCGGAGGGAAGTGATCGAGCGGCCGTATCGTGACATAGAGATCTACGAAATGGAAGCCTTAGATACTCGCTCACTGAAATTTCGCGTTGCCTGTTCGGGAGGCACCTATGTGCGTTCCCTATGTGTAGATATTGCGGCAAGAAGCGGTAATCTTGGATGTATGGACAGCTTAGTGCGTACGAGAGTAGGACGCTTTTCCTTAGCGGATTGTGTCACTCTGGAACAGGTGGAGCAAGGTGCATTTACGCTGTTTCCCATCAAGGAAGCGCTGTCACATTATCCAATGATTCCTTATGAGCCAATTCGTGATATCGTGCAGGGAAAACGGATTCGTGTGGATTGCGAACAGGAGGAGATTGCGATAATGTGTGAACAAGAGGTACTGGCAATTTATCGGCGGGAACAAGACGATATCTTTCGCTGTATCAGAGGATTGTGGTAGGAGAGACTATGAAAGAATTACATATATCAATGGAACATCTGCCGGTTTGGAATCAGCCGATTCATGCCTGCATCGGTTATTTTGACGGGATTCATCTGGGGCATCAAAAGCTGATTCGTACCGTTACGGATTTTGCATGCAAACAAGGCGGGATTCCAGCGCTGATTACTTTTGAACCAGATCCGTGGCAGATCATCAAGGACATGAAACACATCCCGCATTTGATGAGTATGAAACAGCGCAAGGAAGCGGCGGCGGAACTGGGAGTCGAATTATGGATCATTTTGGATTTTACCGAGGAAATGGCCCAATTATTACCGGAACAATTCCATGAGCGTATCTTATATCCTTTGCCAATTCAAAATCTGGTATGCGGCTTTGATTTTCATTATGCCTATCGGGGGGAGGGGGATATTCACACGCTTTCTGCGCAAGCACATTTTCCCGTTACGGTGATCGAGGAAGTAAGCAGTGATTTTGCCAAGATCAGCTCCACCGGCATTGAAGCACTGATTCAATCAGGCAATATGGAAAGGGCAGAAGTGCTGTTAAGCAGACCTTATCAAATGGAAGGCATGGTTGTGCACGGACTGGAAAATGGCAGAAAGATGGGCTTTCCCACTGCCAATTTACAAATGGATACATACTATGTATGTCCCAAGGAGGGGGTATATGCTGGCGGTGTAGCGATAGATGGAATGCTCTATCCCGCCATGATTAACGTCGGGAAAAATCCGACGATCGCTGAATTCAGTGATATTCGCATAGAAGCTCACATCTTTCATTTTGATCAGAATATTTACGGTAAGCATGTCAGTTTTTCTTTTTATCACTACTTGCGTGCTGATCAAAAATTCAAAAATTTGAATGAATTACAGGCACAGTTGACAAGGGATCGTGTCCAAGCCCTTGCATATTTGGAAGGGAGGGATTTGAATGCGTTTACAAGTATTCGATATGATTGATGCAACACTATCCTTATTGACGCAAAATGATGCCTTCTATCATCAGGTGGAGTGGGAGATCAAGCAGACTTTGCGCAAACTGTTTGCGGATAGCCATGATTATATAGTAGATCTCAATTCCCGCGTCAAAAGCAAGGAAAGCCTGCGCGAAAAGATCATTCGCAACCGTTTTTATCAGGAATGTGAAACAGCTGAGGATATATTGTCGCACTTATCGGATTTGATTGGTGTCACAATCGAATGCCGCTTCATTGAGGAAGAACACAAAGCATTGATGCATCTGCGCTCCAAACTGACACAAGCGGACGAGCAGGGAAGATATTACAGTGAGGAATATCCTGCTTTGCATCTGGATGTCGCTTCTCATCAGCCGCAGATTCAAAAAAACGGTTTTGCGATTTACCGCCTCGATGGTCACTATCTCAAAGATGGCAACAGGGTCAATTTTGAATTACAGATCAAGGCGCTGGTTCATTCCTTCTGGGGTGAGATTGAGCATAAGCTCGTCTATAAAAATACGAATTACTATGTCTATGATGAGTTTATGAAGGATCTGCTTGCCAGCATCAATGCGACGTTGACCATTACCGATCGTCAGCTGAGCATCGTATATAAGCAAATGCAGGAGCTTTCTTTAAGTAATTCGGGTTTAAATGAGGACAGCTTTGAAAAACAGATCTCCAAGGCGATCAATGATCTGTTTGCCAAAAAAATGATGGAGTCCCTTGGTTTTACCTTGAACATCAAGCACACCTCTACGGTATTGGGGCATTATATCTTTATCAAGGATATCCGTTATGACGGAGGAAACAATGATCGCATTGCGACCTTATTTCACACATTTAAGAAACTGAACCACACAAAGATCGATTTTGAAAATGAGATCGTATTAAATGAAGGCTTCACTTCTAATGACGTCTTTATTGATATTCTTGGACGTTATCTCTTATCGATTATCAATGATGATTATGACTGGTTTGTCTTTTTCAAAATGCTGTTCGCGGTAGAGCCGGGCAATGATATGCAGGATTTCTGTCTGTTTTTAAGTGTTATCAAAAATTATCTGGTGGACAATTATTGGTTTCACACAAGCTTTATCAAATTACCCTTGGCGCAAGGGGAACTGCTTCATCAGGAATGTGCTAAAATATTGGCAGAGTCGCTTGCTGAGATAGGGACAATTAAGATCATTTATGATGATCATATGATTGCCATCAATCATGCTTTCGTCCGCTTTGTGGAAGAATTGGAACAGCGTGTCATTTCCTATAAGGATTTCATGGCATATCGGGATGCCTACTATGAGGAATGGATGAAGGTCATTCATGGTATTTTTCATTAGACAAGCATAACTGTGCCCTCTCTTGCATAGGCTTTAACAGGCAAGGAGGACATTATTATGAACAGACAGGCGCTTGCTTTTCTCACGATGTTTTCATTGATCCTGATGCTTTCCGTGTACTATGTGACATTGCCTGCCGATACGACAGCGGTTATGAGCAGTGAGGATGGCGAGGTAAGCAAGGATTCGCAGAATGAAAGCGAAAAGGATATGACAAACGACGCAGAAAAGCTA
Organism: uncultured Erysipelotrichaceae bacterium; assembly: GCA_947575425.1. Lineage (GTDB taxonomy): Bacteria > Bacillota_I > Bacilli_A > Erysipelotrichales > Erysipelotrichaceae > C-19. The sequence goes on along the minus strand of CANPNQ010000113.1, from coordinate 1,703 downwards.
CAGGAGGAAATTACATCAAGGCAGGAAGCAGAGGTTAAGAAACAATCTGAAGTGGTCAGTAATGCCGATTCCAGCGATGCTCAAAAACAGGAGGCTTTGGCTGCAATCGATGATCTAAAAAGCGATCAAGCCAATGCGGAATTGATCAAGCAGATCCTTTCCGACAACCAGTTTATGGCGGCGGTGGAAATATCTGAGGGTACATGCCGCATCAATGTGTTTGAAAACGAGGACAGCGCAGAAAATGCAAAAAAGATTATGGATCTAGCATCTTCGGCAGTGACAGAAAAATATTTGATTGAAGTTACATTTAAGTAATGCATTTGCGTAAGAAATCTGTTATAATGATACCGAGAAGGTGAAATTATGGCACAGGAATACATTGCGGTTAAAGATAAACACGATTTGGGGTTGATTGCATTAAGCAAGTCCGTATTTGAGACGATTGCACAGATTGCTGTGGAAGAGGCGGACGGATTGACCTTAGCGGATCCGTTTAATCCGTTTAAAAATTCAATTAACTGTAAAATCCAAAATGATCAGTTGATTATCAGTGTCGCAATCAAGGTAAAATACGATATGAATGTCAAAGAGGCTTGCGCAAAATTACAGAATACGATTCATGATAATATTGCGCATATGAGTGATTATACACCGGATATCATTGATATTCGGGTTGCCGGATTTGTCTTTTAGGAACAGAAGCGCTGTTCCTTTTTTACGTGAGGTGTAATTATGGCAGTATCATTTGATCATACCCTTGTGATTGGGATCTCGTCACGAGCGTTGTTTGATTTACAAAGGGAAAATGAGATCTATGAAAGAGAAGGCTTAGAAGCGTATTCACAATATCAGATTGCCCATGAAAATGATGTTTTGAAGCCGGGAAGCGGCTTTCCATTGGTAAAGGCGCTATTACAATTAAACAAATTGAGCGAGGAGCGTTTGGTTGAGGTAATTATCATGAGCCGAAACAGTGCAGATACCAGTTTACGGGTATTTCATTCGATTGAGGAATATGGATTGGATATCACCAGGGCTGCGCTTGTCGGCGGTCAGGAGGTTTCGACTTATTTGAGTGCTTTCGCGGTAGATCTGTTTTTATCCGCAGACGCACAGGATGTTCAACAGGCGGTCAATCATGGCTTTGCGGCAGCGCAAATCTATACCGATGGCATTTATGATCTTTATGATGAACTGTCACAGATCAAAATTGCTTTTGATGGTGATGCTGTGCTGTTTTCTGATGAAGCGGAGCAGATCTATCAAAGGGAAGGTCTGGAAGCATTTGCTCGTCATGAACAGGAATTGGCTCATCAGACATTGAATGAAGGTCCCTTTGCGAAACTGTTAAAAACCCTCTCGCATTTACAAAAGCGCTTCAATAGCAATCCTTCACCGATTCGCACAGCATTGGTTACAGCACGTAATGCACCCGCTCATGAGCGGGTCATCCGCACTCTACGGGCATGGGATGTCAGAATCGATGAAGCATTCTTTTTGGGCGGTTTAAGCAAAAAGGAGGTATTGCAGGCATTTGGCGCACATATCTTTTTCGATGATCAAAAGGTACATTTAGATCCCGCCCATGATGTGGTGCCGAGTGCTCGTGTGCCTTATCTCACCTACAAAGGCTCTTAAAAAAACTGTTGCATTCTCATTCTTGATTAGGTAAAATAAGAAAGAAGATACAAAAGGCACAC
>CANPNQ010000112.1 GCA_947575425.1 uncultured Erysipelotrichaceae bacterium | reverse complement strand
GAAATTTAACAATAAGACCAACGGAATCACACATCGCCGCTGGCTCCTTTACAGCAATCCCCAATTAACCGATTTGATTACTTCTACCATCGGTGATGGTTTTAAGAAGGATCCCAAGCAGCTGGAACAGTTGATGGCGCATGTGGATGATCCGCGTTTACAAGAAGCATTTATGCAGGTGAAGAAAGAGCGTAAGCAGATTTTGGCAGAAGCGATTCAAAAGACCACAGGCATTACCGTAGATGTCAATTCAATCTTTGATGTGCAGGCAAAGCGCCTTCATGCGTATAAGCGCCAGTTATTAAATGTGATGCATATCATCCATTTGTATCAGCGGATGAAAGAAGATCCCAGCTTCCGCATCACACCGCGTACCTTCATCTTTGCGGCAAAGGCGGCTCCTTCCTATGTATTTGCCAAGGAGGTTATTAAGCTGATCCATTGCGTTGGGGATAAAGTAAACAATGATCCACATATTTCTTCTATGATGAAGGTCGTATTCCTGCCTAATTATGGCGTGTCTATGGCTGAAATCTTACAGAATGCCGCAGATGTTTCCGAGCAAATATCCACAGCAGGCAAAGAGGCAAGCGGTACCGGTAATATGAAATTCATGATGAATGGCGCGATTACGTTAGGTACGATGGATGGCGCCAATGTGGAGATCGTAGAGCGTGTCGGCTTTGAACATGCGGAAATCTTCGGTCTGCGCGCCGATGATGTGGCAGTCATACGCAATAACAACATGTACAATGCATGGGACAAATACAACCAAAGCCCCATATTACAAAAGGTGATCTCTGCATTGATTGATCAGACGTTCTCATCCGATCCCAACGCCTTTAAGATGATATACAATGAATTGATGTTCAAGAATGATGAATATTTGTGCTTGGCTGATTTTGATGCCTATGCACATGCACAGCGCAATATTGAGCGCCGCTATCAGGATCGCAATGCTTGGGCGAGAATGTGCTTGGTGAACATCGCACAGTCCGGCTTCTTCTCCTCCGATCGCACGATCGAGCAATATGCACAGGAGATCTGGCATATCACTCCGGTGGATGTAAAGTAGGATTGGATAAGCATTGATAAAGAGTGGGTAGGGCAATCACCCATATAGAGAGAGTGAAAGGAAAGCAGATGGGAATCCTGCTTTCTTTTTTTGGGGAGGGAGAAAAAGCAAGGACAAAAACACTGCGGTGTGAGATTCTTATGCATACCATATGTGATTTTCTTGGTACAACAGGCTGTGAAAGAAAAGCGTTTATATAAATGTGAAAACACAAAAAATTGAAAAGTCAATGCTTATATTCCATATTTATATGGAAAAGTCATTTGTTTTGATCTATAATTTGATTGAAACATTATTTTGGAGGTGATATGGATATTATATCGAAAGATAGCTTCTCTCATAGCAACTCATATAACATCCGATGCCCAAAGAATCCTTTTGATTGATGTCGCGCGTCAAGCAGGCAAGACCTTTATCATTCGTCATATGGGGAAGCAGCTGTTTGACAACTTCATTGAAATCAATAGTCTGTAGGATCAGTTGAAGGATCGCTTATTTGAACATACGAAAACGGTGGATGATTTTTATCTTCTGCTCAGTATGCTTGCAGGAGCACAAATGAAGGAGAAGGAAAACACTTTGATTTTGAATATTTGCTCAGCGCCGGTATCGTATTGTCCGTACAAGCGGTCGCAAATCCCGTGTTTCCGCGGATCGAAACCAGTGGAAAACATCTTTGAAAGCTGTACTTGAATGATGTGGGAATACTAAGCGGTATATTGTATGGGAATCATATCTGAGCGGTATTGAATGATGAAAAAAGTATCAAGCTTGGTTCCGTATATGAAAGCGTTGCCGCAAATGAGCTGATCGCACAAAGGAAGCTGCGAACTTTTAAACTGATAAGAAAGCAATAATATAACACATTGGCTCTATTTATTGAATATACTTGGCAGAAACTGATTTATGATACAATAGGAATCAATAGGCGGTGAAAACTATGGAATGGCAGGAATTTTTTGAACAAGAAAAAAAACAGGAGTATTTTCAGAAATTAATGGAATTTATCAATCAGGAATATGCGACAAAAACAATCTATCCGCAAAAAGAGGATCTGTTTTCGGCATTTACGCTTTGTCCCTATGATGAAGTCAAGGTCGTTATTTTGGGACAGGATCCCTATCATGAACCGAATCAGGCTCATGGCTTGGCATTCTCGGTGAAAAAGGGTGTAAAGATTCCACCGAGCTTACGCAATATATATAAGGAATTGGCGGATGATTTACAGATTGAAGCAGCGAGTCATGGCTGCCTGATCGATTGGGCCAAACAGGGGGTATTTTCCTGCAATGCGATATTGACGGTGGAAAAAGGCAAGGCCGGAAGCCATCGCAAAAAAGGCTGGGAGATCTTCAGCGACCATGTGATAGCGACACTCAATCGATCTGATCAGCCGATTGTTTTTTTGTTGTGGGGCAGCTTTGCTCAAAGCAAGCAAGTGATGATTGATACAAAGAAGCATCTGGTGCTGTGTGCGCCTCATCCTTCCCCGCTTTCCGCTTATCAGGGCTTTTTTCACTCAAAACCGTTCTCACAGGCAAATGCGTTTTTGAAAGAACATCATCGTGGGGAAATAGATTGGCGGATCAAGGAATGAAATACGCAGATCAGATATTGCGAGAGATCGAGGGAAGAAGAAACCAAGGAGCGGGTTTGGATCGCTTTGCTTCCTATTTGCATACGATCGATGATCCACAGGATGCATATCCTTCCATTCATATTGCCGGAACCAATGGCAAGGGAAGTACCTTAAACGATATCCGAAGCATCTTACAATACGCGGGCTACCGTGTGGGGACCTTTTCCTCTCCGTATTTGGAAGTTCATTATGATCGCATTCGCATCAATGATCACTTCATTGAAGAACAGGATTTTATCAGATATTATGATCGTTATCACAGGGAATGGCAAAAATGGGGCTTTTCTTCCTTTGAGATCGATACGCTGATCTGTTTTCTGTATTTTAAAGATCAGAAGGTGGATATCGCCTTGATCGAGGCAGGGATCGGTGGTCGCTATGACTGTACGAATGTCATACGTCCGCTAATTAGTGTTATCACCAATATCGGAATGGATCATATGGATCGTTTGGGAAACAGCTATGCGGACATCGCTTGGCAAAAAGGCGGTATCATCAAGGATGGCATTCCGCTTGTCACAGCGGAAAAAAAGCCGGAGGTCTTAGCAGTGTTGAAAAAAATCTGCGAAGAAAAGCGTGCTGATTTGATCCAAACCGCAGAAGGAGAACAGATCGTTTTCGATTTATGCGGCATTCAATATCAATACAAAGACTTGCAGGTTGCCTTGGCACAGCCGGCACTTTATCAAATCGATAACAGCGCCTGCGCGATTGAGGCGGCTAAGCTTTGCAAGGAACGATATCATTATCCGATCACAAATACACAGATACAGAAAGGCTTGGCAACCGCGATCTGGAAGGGACGCTTTGAGATTATGAGCGAGGATCCAATGATCATCATTGATGGAGCGCACAATGAGGACGGCATCCGCGCCTTGTGCGAAAGCATACAAGCCATGGGAAACGTGCGCATATTATTTGCGGCATTGAAGGACAAAGACAGCGATGCCATGATGAAACTGCTTTGTGATACATGCGAGGATATTTGGATCAGTGAATTTGATGACCCCCGCTGTCAACGGGCGGAAGTGCTGGCAGGCGATTTTCCGGTTCATATCGAAAAGGATTATCGCCATGTGATCAATATGGCGAAGCAGGATCCCAATTCTTCCCTCATCATCACCGGATCCTTATATTTTATCTCTCGCGTACGTCAATATCTCATAGAACAATCGCAATGAGAAAGTATCTCAGTGCGTTCCTTCTTGTTTTATGGTATACTGTTGTGGACAAAATACTAAGCATTATGAAGAAACCATCATCGTATTGAAAAACAACCAAGCCAAAAACCAAGAGAACCCATGCGAATCATGGACCACACATAACCTACCACACACATAAGCACATAACAAAACAAAAGAGGTGACAGGATGAGGAAACACACATACTTTGAGGCCTATCTCGATGACTTCGATAAAATCGTTGTTTATTTCTCCAAGGAGAGCTATGGCGGCATCAGTAACCGCTTTTATTTGAAGGATCATGACGGTTATTTACAGGAACTGAGCATTCAATCCGTTGAGCAAAGCGGAAACAATTATAATAAATATACCTTATCCGTACGGAATACGATGTGGTTCATCAGTTTGCCCGTACCGCTGTTCTGGAATATGCCTATATCACTAAGACAGCTCGCTTTGATGAATGCTTCACCTATGAGGGAGATGATCTTGGCTTTCAATATACAAAGGAAAAAACAGATTTTGCCTTATGGGCACCGACTGCCGCAAAGGTGAAATTGGAGATCACACGACACGATCAAGCGCAAACCTATGAGATGAAGCGAACGGATCACGGTGTGTATCGCTGCTCGCTTATGGAGGATCTGGATGGCGCTTCCTATCTCTATATTGTCAGAGTCAATGGAGAATGGAAAGAATGCATTGATCCGTATGGCATTGCCTCCGACACTAACGCAAGACACTCTGTGATCGTTGATCGAAGCAGGATTCCCAAGGTATCACCCATCAACACCTCTTTACACAGTGTTTGTGATGCGATCATCTATGAAACAAGTGTGCGTGACTTTACGATGCAGGAGGGGATCGGAATCACCTATCCCGGCAAATTCAAAGGCTTTTATGAGGAAAACAAAGAAACCACAGAAAAGCAAACCGGATTTGCGTATCTCAAATCTTTGGGGATCACGCATGTACAGCTCATGCCTGTGACGGATTTCGGTTCTGTGGATGAAGAACATCCCGAGC
>CANPNQ010000111.1 GCA_947575425.1 uncultured Erysipelotrichaceae bacterium | reverse complement strand
GAGGAATTGATACAGGGAATGGCACAGCTTTCCAAGATATTGCCCTATTTTGATATTCCTCTCCAGCATGCCAATGATCATATGTTAGCGCTGATGAATCGGCGGGGAACGATGCAACAGGTACATACGCTGATCGACCAGATCAGAACTTACCATAAGCAGCCGACGCTGCGCACCACCTTTATCGTTGGTTTTCCCCAGGAAACAAGGGCGGATTTTGACGATCTGCTTACCTTTGTCAGGGAGATCAAATGGGATCGCATGGGGGCTTTTACTTATTCTCCCGAAGAAGATACGGTTGCTTATGAATTCAATGGCGCGGTGGATGAAGTGATCAAGCAGGAGCGTTTGGATGAATTGATGCGCCTTCAAAAGGAGATATCCTTTGCCAATCTCAAAGCGATGATCGGCACTACCATTGAGGTATTGGTTGAGGGGCAGGATGGGCTTAGCGGACGCTATCGTGGCAGAGGAATTGCCAATGCGCCGGATGGGGTGGATGGACTGGTATATTTCAGCGCCGATCGTGCCATTGCCTTCGGCAGTTTTGTTCAAGTAACGATCACGGATGCGCTTGCTTATGATCTGATCGGAGTATGCCAATGAGGCTATATGGCTTTGATCCGATCATTGCCCAAGAGCCGCGATTGATGATCCTAGGTTCCATGCCCAGTGTCACCTCACTTGCCAAACAGGAATACTACGGCTACAAGCACAATCGCTTTTGGAAGATTATGCAGGCATATTTTCAGAGGGAATTATTGACATATGAGGATAAAAAACAATGCATTTTAACGCATCATATGATCCTATGGGATGTGATTGGCAGCTGTGAGCGGGAGGGATCCTTGGATGCAGCGATTCACCATGAGGAATGCAATGACATTGTACAATTATGTCAGATATACCCAAGCATAGCGCTGATTCTATGCAACGGTAAAAAAAGCTATGGACTCTACGAACGCCATTTTGCCAATCATCTCAGCATCCCTGCCATCGCTATGCCAAGCACAAGCAATGCCAATCGTACGATCAAAGAAAGCGATCTGTTTGCGCAATGGTTTGAGCGGTTGTCTCTCATCGATCTGTTTTCATAAGCATTTGTATTTAACCGATGGATGGCATACAGGGAAAGTAGCGATTTTTCATCCGTTTAACAACAGGAGACAGCATGAATGCGTGAGATGTCCATCAGATCAAAGCAGCGAAAAAAATATAGGATGGAAGCACAAAGGGAAATGAAAGGGGAGGATGGCTATGGAATACCTGCCGCCGGATGATAAGGCAATGAAAATCGCTTCCATGACATCTGTGTCAAATCAGCCGCCCAAAAAGAAACGCAAATGGCTGTTAAACAGTTTGTTTATATTGGCACTTGGAGCGATTATTGTCATTTACTGGTTTCAAAATCAAAAGCCGCAGCTGCGACAGGAAGAATTCTCCTTTTCCTATGGAACAGGGATTCCGACGGGCAGCCGCAGTTATTTTTCTTATGGCAGACAATATAAGGATGTCAGCTTTGAAACGGAGCTAGCAGAGGTAAAGGAAATCGGAGACTATGAGATTGCGGTAACCTTTGCACAGGAGGAATACACCTTGATGATTCATGTGGTGGATGATAAAGCACCGATTATCACCTTCAGTGATCGGGATAATGTCAATTTATACAGCTATGAAGGAGAAAAATATCTGGATCCGATCTATACGATCAGTGAGGACAGCGATTATAAGATTTCCATCTCTCCCTCTATCAAGGAAATGACAAGCGGGGAACAGGATATCTGTGTCACCGCAATCGATGCCTATGCGAATGAAAGCACCCGCTGTAAAACCTTTGACGTTTGGAAGATCGAGCCTAATTTGGCGAAGATACCCGAGGTGAACAGTGTTGAGGAATTATTGAAGCAATATATTGCGATGCATCGCCTTACGAGTGCCAATTTCGGTTTTTATTATTACTCTCCCTATGATGAGGAGACATATATCTATAATCCCGATTATCTGTTTTATGCCGCAAGTATTGTGAAAGTACCTTTGAATATGGTATTTGAAGATCGCTATGCCAACGGGGAAATGCATCCGCAGGACACTATTGCGCTGTTAAGCAGTGATATAGAGAGTGGGGCAGGGAATACCTTAAAGGATTATAAGATCAATGAACGTGTTCCCTATGCTTATTTACAGGAACAAAGTATTGTATACAGTGATAATACCGCAACCAATACGCTGGTGCGTGCCTTGGGCGGTTTCAGCCAATACCGCCATCTGATCGCAGCATACAGTGATCACAATTTACCCAATACTTTTTATACGCAAAATGTCATATCCATGAATTATATGCTTGATGTGATGAAGCACTTGTACAAGCATGCGGATCGCTATCAGGATCTGATTGCCTATATGAAAGCAGCAAGTGAGGGAGAATACTTACAATCCAGTATGGATATGTTTGAAATTGCTCAGAAATATGGGGATTATGCGAACAATCTTCATGCGACGGGAATTGTATATACGCCCCAACCGTACATCGTCGGTATTTATACGTATCATCGTGCCGATGCAAATACGATGATACGGGAATTGAATGAATGGCTGATTGCTTATCAATTTCAAAAAAGCCTGCCCGAATAGGAAGCAGATGCTTAGATCGGTTTTGTTTGTCAAATCCATGTGCTGGGTTATGATGTTTTGTGATATACTATAAGCAAAATGGAATGAAAAGGAGGATGTTTATGAAACAGGCAGCATACACTTGTGTGAAGGAAGGCGTTAGAGATGCAATCATTCCCGTATATGAGAATGGAAATGTAGGCGAACATATGGGAGAGCAGCTGGGGTGTGATTTAAAGGGGTTGGCTCTTTCTGAATTTAAAAAGGTGACAGTGGTTTATACATTGGGAAAGATGCCTTTTTCCAAATTGATTTTTTTAGGTATGGGAGAAAGGGAACAGATGAACACGATGCGGATGCGGGAGGCATTTGCGGCAGTGTCATCTTTTGTGTTGGAGCCAGCATCTTTTGTGGCGAAGCATGCGGTATGCGAGGGAATTGATGTACATCAGGTGTGTGCATTGTTTGCGGAGAGCTATATGTTAAGCGTATATGAGGAATGCAAGGCAGGGAAGCAGTCAAAGACCTATGCAGATGTGGATATCCTTGCGGATGAGGATGTAAGCAAGGATATTCAAACAGGACTTTCCTATAGTGAGGGAATCAATTATGCCCGTGACTTAGCCAATACGCCTGCCAACATCATGACCCCAAAGCGCTTGAGCGAGGAAGCGAAGGAATTGGCAGATCGCTATGGCTTGGAATGCACGATTTTAAACAAGCAGGATTTGATCGATTTGAAGGCGGGGGCCCTATTGGCAGTCAATCAGGGCAGTGATGAAGATCCCTATATGATCGTTGTGCGCTATCAGGGGAAAGGGGAAGAAGACCCCTATACAGCGCTGATCGGCAAGGGGTTGACCTTTGATGCAGGCGGTTATAATTTGAAAAGTGATCCTTATGGAATGAAGTATGATATGTGCGGCGGCGCGGATGTGCTTGGGGCGATAGCGATCATTGCGGCCAATCATTTCCCTGTCAATGTCGTCGCAATCGTACCCGCCACAGAAAATCTGATCAACGGTCATGCATGTAAGCCCTCGGATGTTGTGACAAGTATGTCGGGCAAAACGATTGAGGTCGTGAATACAGATGCAGAAGGAAGAATGATCCTATGTGATGCGATCACCTATGCACAAAAGCATCTTTCCAATGTGACAAGAATCGTCGATATCGCTACTTTGACCGGCGCCTGTGCCCGTGCCTTAGGCGGAGTATATACCGGCGTCTTTGCGAATGATGAAGCCTTCTATGCGGATTTTTGTAAGGCTTTGGCAGAAAGCGATGAGAAAGGGTGGCGCCTACCGTTGGCAGTGGAATATCGGGATACGCTGAAATCAAGCAGTGCTGATTTGAAGAATGTCGGAAAGGGCAGTGCCGGCGCTAGTGTAGCAGCATGCTTCCTTGAAGAATTTGTGGAGGAAGGCATAGCGTGGATCCATTTGGATATTGCCGGTGTTGCCGATGACAAAGAAAAGGGAGCTACCGGAGCAATGGTAAGAACCATGGCAAATTTATGCCGCTGATCAATTCTCATAAACAAGTGAAAAAAAGAGGGAAGCCTCTTTTTTTGTACATGTGCAATTAAATTGATTTAGAAATCATGTATTATCTGGAGGTTAACATGGAAGAATTATTCTTTGTATTGACATTCCAATGGTGTCTTATCATTGCGAAAGCCTCGCAGTAGCGGCTGACGCAACCCACCTTTTGGTGTTCGCTCCATATAGCTGACAACACAGACCTGTTCGGGCATCAGCCATATGGTCTCTTCATTTCCCTTGGGAATTATGTTGAAAGGACAAGGTCCTTTTGTGAGCGTATAGGCTTTGAGAAATTGCTGGGAAGCACCCATCGTCACATGCCCCTGATAGATTAGGGTCTGTTTTTGATATTGACCCAAGACAAAGGAGAGAATACCTTTGTCTTTTTCGATATAGCCGCATAATACGAAGTCATCTTCCTCCCAATGCTTACATTTGATCCAATCCTTGGTACGCTTAGAAAATACATAGCGGCTGTCTTTACGCTTGGCGACAATTCCTTCCAAATTCAGCTGCTTTGTTTGTTCAAATAAGAGAATACCGTTTTCTTCCATAAACCGGGAATAGGAAAATCGCTCATTTTCCTGCAAGATGATTTTGGTTAGACGCTGTTTGCGTTTCATCAGCGGCTCTTCATTGACATAGCGATCCTTATCATACAGGATATCAAAGGCAGTAAAGCAAGCCGGCATCCGTTTCGCTTCCAACATGATCTTCAAGGGATCATTCATTAGGGAGCGACGCTGGGAAGCAAAGAAGTCCACTTTATGATCATGAAAGACAAATAACTCTCCATCCAGC
>CANPNQ010000110.1 GCA_947575425.1 uncultured Erysipelotrichaceae bacterium | reverse complement strand
GGAAATCAGCCAACAAGAACAGGAAGAAATCAATTCATTTTACGAGATAGAGCCGGATAGTATCTCAAGAGGATTGAACTTTGATATGAAATATGTTTATTTAGATCCAACAGCATTAGAAAGCGATGATGATTCGCTTCTTGTAGCAAATGATGCAATAGTGATTGAAGTGGTAATGAAAAATAAAAAGTCTTTTAAATTGGATTATATAACTATTACAAATAAGAATGGACATGAAATATTAGATGAGAATGACACTCCGCTAAATAAAGAAATAAGTTTAATAGAAGAAGACCTTACAGGTGTTTTTGTGCCATTATGCGATGAAAATGTACAGGTTAAGTATAAGCGTTTAGGGGAATTGAGGAGACCATTAGGTGAATTATGGATAGTGATCAATTATTTTAAAAATATCCTTGATCTATCTGAATTGCGCATCAATTTTTATGAGAAAGAAAGTGATCTTCAATTATTCTACACAAGGGACAGTAATTACATTGTCTATGATGAAGAAAAGCGATTTGAATCTACAAAAAATATCAAAGAAAAATGCATGATTGAAGAGTGTAATGGATATGAAAAGAGACATGCTAGATACTATTTCGGTATCCTATTTCGCAAAGATTTTGAGCAGTGGTATAAAGAGATAAAAGAATTTATTTCAACTGTGGATCAGCCGAAGGATTATGATTTAACCACTTCCTTCGGTAATCCATGTAAAAGAATAGAAGATAAGAGAAGTTTGAAAGAAAAATTAGGCTTGAATGATGCGCAATTCAAGCAATGCTTAGAAATCATGGATTTACTTCAATATGAATGTGAATTACGGACGTATTAAAAATTAGCCAAGGGATTTAAGAGCAAAAATTTACAATAACTCATCTAAATATCATACGATACCTTAATATGTTTGCCAACCATCCCCCTACCACCAACATATGAATCACAAAGAAAGAATACGAATATGTAACAGAAAACGTAGGTGATATACCATGAGAATTAGCCTCAAACACCATTTTTGCTTTTCCCTTCTGACAATGACGCTGATATTGATCTATATGCACATGAAAACGCAACACATCCATATGGAAGCAATGAACATAGCCATTGATATCTCTATTCTGCATGGCGCAGCGAATGCGCTTTATCTCGGCTATCTGCACATCGTACAGAAAAACAAAATCCAAGAATCGACAACCCTCTACCAGTTTGTATTTCAATTTTTGAATCTCTGGGTCCGCTTGTCCTTATTTGCCTTTGCGTTGCTTGCGATAGAGGCACTCGCCTTGCTTGTGGGATATCGATCCATAGAAAACAGAAAGCTGATCCGAAAACCAAAATGGAAGATTCATATTGACCTTCCCAAGAGATCATTGGTGAAGCGTCCAAAAGAACCCTCCGCTGATCAAAATGACTCCCAACAGAAAACCAACGATCATGATACGGAGCACTCACAATAACCACACCTTATCCAACAACAAACAGCCCCAATCAAGCAAATGATGGGACCTAGCCAAGCATCTCTCACATCAGTACCACATCAGCAAAAAAAGAAGCAAAAACAAATATCCAAGCAATCATAACATATGCCAACATTTCCCATCCAAAAATTGCCAACTCCCCTAAAATAAAGCATTTTTGAAGCGATGTTATGGCTTTCATAAATGTAACAAATTTTCAGCGTGCAACTGCACAAATTTATAGTATAATTATGTCGTCATCGAGGAGCAAATCGCTTCACAAATGAAAGAAAATGACGTACACTTTATGCAAATCAGAAAGTCAGGAATGAGCAGGATCACTTCTGGAAAGGAAAGGGTTAGTTATGTTAACAACAATCAAAAAAAGAGACGGGCGAGAGATCCACTTTTCTCCGGAGAAAATCACAAGGGCCATTTTTTTGGCAGCCTCTAAAGTCGCTGAGGACGAGGGCCTCAAGGCAGATTATGCGATGGCAGAACAACTGACGCAGCAGGTTGTTCACTATTTGGAAGCGCGCTATCAGGGGGAAGAAGAGCCCGGTGTAGAAGATATTCAAGATGCTGTTGTTAAAATACTGATCGAAAACGGGCATGCGAAAACCAGTGAAGCATATATTTTATATCGTGCTGAGCGCAGCAAGATCCGAAATATGAAAACACGCTTGATGAAATCCATTGAAGAGATCACCTTTGCGGACAGCAAGGATGCGGATGTAAAGCGTGAAAATGCCAATATTGATGGCAATACAGCGATGGGAACGATGCTGCAATATGGCAGTGCGGTATCTCGTGAATTCTGTAAGAGTCAGCTGATGACGCCGCAATATGCTCATTTGCATGACAACGGTGATATTCATATCCATGATATGGACTTTATGAATATGGGAACACTCACCTGCTGCCAAATTGATTTAGACAAACTGTTTACCAATGGTTTTTCAACAGGACATGGACATTTGCGCGAGCCGCAGGATATTACCAGCTATGCGGCATTGGCAGCCATTGCCATCCAAAGCAATCAGAATGATCAGCATGGCGGTCAAAGCATTCCTGCCTTTGACTACTATTTGGCAAAAGGCGTCGCAAAGACGTTCCGCAAAGATTACATCGCTAATTTGAACCGCGCCTTGGAGCTGTTTATCAACTTAGATACCGATGTGAAGCCAACCTTTGAGCGCATCGAAAAGGAAACAGGCAAACAGCCAGCAATCCATATGGATGAAAGCTTTTTGAATGAGATCAATAAGATGCTGGCACAGGATTATGGCTTGGGGCGCGATCAGATCGAATTGATCAATAAATTTGCGTATAAGGAAGCGTATAAAGATACAAAGAAAAAGACCTTTCAAGCGATGGAGGGCTTTGTCCACAACTTAAATACGATGCATTCCCGTGCAGGGGCGCAGGTTCCTTTCTCAAGTATCAACTTTGGTACAGATATGAGTCCGGAGGGACGTATGGTATCGGAAAATCTGATGCTGGCACAAGAAGCAGGCTTGGGTAATGGCGAAACGCCGATCTTTCCGATCTTGATTTTTAAGGTAAAGGAAGGAATCAACTACAATCCTGAGGATCCCAACTATGATCTGTTTAAGCTGGCATGCCGCGTGTCCGCAAAGCGTTTGTTCCCGAACTTTAGTTTTATGGATTCACCGTTTAATCTGCAATATTATAAAGAGGGACATCCGGAAACGGAGACGACGTACATGGGATGCCGCACTCGTGTCATGGGCAATATCAACGGACCGGAAATTGCGACAGGACGAGGAAATAATTCCTTCACTTCCATCAATTTGCCAAGACTTGGCATTAAGCATGGCGTCATTACCAACGGAGAATTCAATGAGGCTGCATTCTTTAATGAATTAGATGAAAAGATCGATATTGTAATTAAGCAGTTATTAGAGCGTTTACAGATTCAAATGCGCCGCAAGGTAAAAAACTTCCCGTTCTTAATGGGACAGGGTGTTTGGATCGGCAGTGAAAATTTGGAATGGGAAGATTCCTTGGAGGAAGTCGCAAAGCAGGGAACATTGACAATGGGCTTTATCGGCTTGGCCGAATGCTTGAAGGCACTGATCGGAGAGCATCATGGGGAGAGTGAGAAAGCACAGCAGCTGGGCTTGAAGATCGTGAAGCATATGCGTGATCGTATGGATGAGGCTACTCAGCAATATCATCTGAATTTTTCGCTGATCGCTACTCCGGCAGAGGGATTGTCGGGACGCTTTACCCGAATTGATAAGAAAGTGTATGGAGAGATTGAGGGAGTCACAGACCGTGAGTATTATACCAATTCCTTCCATGTTCCTGTTTATTACCATATTACTGCATTTAAAAAGATTGCCAAGGAAGCACCCTATCATGCGTTTACCAACGGTGGGCATATTTCCTATGTGGAGGTAGACGGAGATCCTAGCGATAATTTGGAGGCGTTTGAGGCGATCGTTCGCTGCATGAAGGAGCAAGGCATTGGCTATGGTTCCATCAATCATCCGGTGGATCGTGATCCGATATGCGGATATTCCGGTATTATCGAAGGACATATCTGCCCAAAATGCGGCAGGGATGAGCGAGAGAGCGATTATCATTTTGAAAAGATTCGGCGCATTACCGGATATCTGGTAGGAACAGTGGATCGCTTTAATGACGCAAAGGCAGCGGAAGAAAAAGACCGAGTGAAGCATGGTTAAGCTGCGCTTGGCTTCTGCCATCCAACAAGACAGCATTGTGGATGGACCGGGAATTCGCATGGTGATTTGGACACAGGGATGTGAGCATCACTGTAAAGGATGTCATAATCCTCAAACCCATGATATCAATGGAGGCACTCTCTATGAGGTAGAGGATTGCATCCGTCAAATCAAAGAAGCACCGCTGCAAAGCGGCTTAACGCTATCGGGCGGAGAACCGTTCTTACAGGCAAGCGCTTTGATTCCGATCGTGAAAGCAGCAAAAGAGAAGGGCTTGAATGTTTGGGCATACAGCGGATTTACCTATGAAGCATTGTTAGAGGATAAGGAAAAATTTGCGTTATTGAAATTGCTGGATGTGTTGGTCGATGGGAAATTTATTGAGAGTTTAAAGGACTATCGACTCACCTTCAAGGGAAGTAAAAATCAAAGGATCATTGATGTCCCAGCGAGTTTGAAACAGAACACAGTGGTGTTAAGCGCATACGATGAAAAAAATACGCAGTTGGAAAAACTATGAAGCAGCGATGCGCATAGTTTTTTTTATGAAGGTATGAAAAAGATGCTACGCACTCTTGAAAGAAAGGTCATAAGGAGTACAGCACGAAGCGCAGGAAAAGCGATAGGCAAAACCATTTGGCAGGGATCGGTAAAATGAAGCAGTTGATTCGCTCAAATGGATAAGAGAGCAAATATATCATCTTGACAGAGGAAAGAATGCAGTTTATAATATAAGTGATGAAAGCGCTACCATCAAAGAACTAGACAATATTAATTTTTGAATCAGACTG
>CANPNQ010000109.1 GCA_947575425.1 uncultured Erysipelotrichaceae bacterium | reverse complement strand
ATTATGCCAAGCAAGGCAATCGGGTCGTTACCTTATGTTACAGTACAAGCTTAATCGAGCATGATGAAATTCCGCAAGATGTAACAGCGATCGCGCTCATTGTATTAAGCGATCCGATTCGTGAGGAAGCACCTAAGACGCTTGCCTACTTTGCCTCGCAAGGTGTGGATATCAAAATCATCAGCGGTGATAATCCGCTGACCGTACATGAGATTGCCCGCAAGGCCGGTGTATTGCATGCGGATGCCTATATCGATGCCAGCACATTAAATGAAGAAGAACTGCCGCAGGCTGTCAAAGATTATACAATATTTGGCAGAGTCTCTCCCCAACAAAAAAAGCTGTTGCTGCGCTCTTTGAAACAACAGGGACATACGACCGCGATGATCGGAGATGGTGTCAATGATGTCTTAGCATTGAAGGAGGCGGATTGCAGCATCGCAGTTGCACAAGGAAGCGAAGCCGCAAAAAACATCGCCAATCTCGTATTGCTTGACAACAACTTTAAGCATATGCCTTATATCGTTACCGAAGGACGCCGTGTCATTAACAACATACAACGGGCTGCTTCCCTGTTTTTGGTTAAAACCATCTTCTCTCTATTGTTATCGATATTAACACTGTTTTTAAACAGTCGCTATCCCTTTATCCCCATCCAGCTGACCCTGATTTCCTCCCTTACCATTGGAATTCCTTCCTTCTTCTTGGCGCTGGAGCCTAACCATAACCGCTTAAAGGGAAACTTCGTCATCAATGTCTTATCGCAGGCATTGCCCGGTGCACTGACCGTGGTTGTATATATCCTTTTCATCTCATTATTTACAAAATGCTTTGGATATCATGATGATGTGCGCTCCACGATGTGCGTCATATTAACCGGTGTCTGTTCGCTCACCGTATTACAAAGAGTCTGTATTCCTTTTTCCAAACAGCGCAGAGTGATCTTTTTGACCATGTGCATTCTGTTTATCCTGGCAATCGTATGTTGTAAACAGGTCTTTATGATTACAACACTGGATTGGTTATGCCTGCTTGTAAGCATCGCCGGAATCATATGCGTTCCGCTTTTCATGACTTGTATGTATCATCTGTTAGCCCGCTTTGGCAGCATTCGCAAAAAGATCATCCATGCGACAAAGCAATCTGAAAAGAATTGATTATGCCTTCAAAATCACTGCGCTATGATCAGCACAGCTGCCCGCTGTGCTTTTTTCTTCCTTTGTCATAGCGTAAGCAATGCGATAGATTGCAAAATGAAACATACGGATGATCCAACATCCTTTTGTTCTTGTGGAAAGCATTTCGTTTCAAAGGATGTAGCATCAAGCATCTACATCATGATTGCGCAAAAAAAAGGGACATGCCCTTTAATTCTTATGAATATCGGAAATGATCTTTTCAATCTTATATCCTTGTTCCAGCGAAGTATCATGGAAGAATAATAACTGTGGTGCCTTGCGAATTGTCAAACGCTGTGCCAGCTGACTGCGAATGAAACCCTTGGATCGCTCCAGTGCCTTCATTCCCGCTTCTTTGCGCGGATCTGCGCCAAGAAACGATACATAAATCTTCGCTTGAGAAAGATCATTGCTTATCTCTACATCGGTGATGGTGACAAAACCGATTTTGGGATCCTTTAATTCAAACTGGATGATATTCGATACTTCCTTTTGAATGATATTCGCAATCTTATCCTTTTTTGCTTTCATGATTTCACCTGAATCACTCTATCGGAACCTGCTGATCTTCATAGGCTTCAATGACATCATCTACTTTGATATCATTGAAGTTTTCAATGGTCAGACCACAGTCAAAGCCGCTTTGCACTTCCTTCACATCATTTTGGAAACGACGCAAAGAACCAAGCTTACCGCTGTAAATGACAACGCCATCACGAATCAAGCGTACACTGCACTCCCGCTTCATGCAGCCATCCGTCACCATACATCCGGCAATCGTTCCGACCTTACTCATTTTGAACAGCTGACGAACCTCTGCCTGTCCAATCACGACTTCCTCATATACCGGAGCTAACATACCCTTCATGGCATTTTCCATTTCCTCTAATGCCTTGTATATGATATTGTGCAGATGGATTTCGATGCCCTCTTCCTCTGCTTTTTTGCGCACATTTGCATTGGGGCGGACATTGAAGCCATAGATGAGCGCATGAGAGGCGCTTGCCAGCATGATATCCGATTCGGTAATCGCTCCGGCAGAGGAACGGATGACATTGACCTTGACACCCTGTACATCAATTTTTTCCATGCTTGCCTTGACTGCTTCGGCACTCCCCTGCACATCTGCTTTGATAATCAGATTGATCGTCTGGAGATCCCCCTCCTCGATCTGGCGAGCCAGATCATCCAAGGACATGGCGCTACTTGCATTGCGCTCCTGATCAATGCGCTTTGTCAAACGAGTTTCGGCAATCTGCCTAGCCTTCTTTTCACTGTCAAACACCTTAAAGATGTCACCGGCTACCGGTACATCATTCAAGCCGATGATCTCTACCGGCGTGGATGGCTTGGCACTCTTGATTTCCCGTCCCAGATCATCCACCATTTTGCGGACACGACCAAATGCGGTGCCGACAACCAAGCAATCGCCCGCCTTCAGCGTACCGCTTTGTACAAGCAGCGTTGCGACAGGACCACGTCCCTTATCCAGCTTTGCCTCAATGACTGTACCGACTGCCAGCTGATCGGGATTTGCTTTAAAATCCTCTACTTCAGCCAATACCATAATTGTATCTAACAGCTCCTTGACGCCATCTCCACTCTTGGCAGAAATCTGACAGAAGATCGTATTGCCGCCCCATTCCTCGGGCATCATATCCAATTCAGCCATCTCCGACATGATACGATCGGGGTTAGCCCCCGGTTTATCCATCTTATTGACCGCAACGATCACCGGCACACCGGCTGCCTTCGCATGATCAATCGCTTCCTTGGTCTGCGGCATCACACCGTCATCCGCTGCTACAACGATAATAACAATATCGGTAATTTTAGCACCACGAGCCCGCATTGCGGTAAATGCCTCATGACCCGGAGTATCTAAAAACGTCACCTTTTTGTTTTTTACATGGACTTGATAAGCCCCGATATGCTGGGTAATTCCTCCGAATTCTCCATCTGTCACATGGGTTTTACGAATCGTATCTAATAAGGTCGTCTTACCATGATCGACATGTCCCATGATCGTGATAACAGGAGGTCTGCCTACACTGTTTTCATCGTCCGCATCCAAATTCATCAATTCCTCAAAATCACTTTCCTCGATGATGACCTCCTTATGTGTCTCCACATTAAATTCCATACAGATCAACTCGATATTCTCCTCATCCAAGGTGGAATTGATCGTCACCATCGTTCCCATCATAAATAACAGTTTGATGATCTCGCTTGCGTTGCGATTGAGTTTATCCGCCAGTTCACCGACACTCATCGGTCCGCTATACGTTAACTCCTTTACCTCTTCCCGCTTCTTTACAATCGCCTGTGCGCCCCCTCCGTGATTGCGGTTGTTTTTCCTCTTGTTGCTGTTTTTACGCTGTGGTCCTCTTGCCATAATATCACCTAGCCTTTCAAGCAAGTGTAAAGCTTTTGTGCAAATCCTTCATTCGCAATGGCCGCTGCCTTGCGATTGTGCGTGCCAATCGATTGATTGAATGTATCTTCTGCGATAGATACATAGGGAATATCATAAAACATACATTTATCGATCAGCTTCTTTTTGGTATTGGCTCCGCACTCCGATGTAATAATAACCAGTCGTGCTTTGCGAGATTGGATGCTTTTTATCACGCCGTCTCCCAAAATCATATTGCCGGAGCGCTTTGCCAACCCTAATATGCCAGACACATCACTCATGGGAGAATAACTGCTCCAATTCGTCGTAAATCTCCTGCGGTATTTCACATTCTAAGGCTCTGGGTAATGCCTTGCGCTTTTTGGCAGCTTCCAGCGCCTCTAAGCTGCGCTTCAGATATGCACCGCGCCCGTTTTGGCGACCGCTTTCATCAATGACGACATTCCCTTGCGGCGTCCTTACAATCCGAATCATTTCCTTTTTGGGCAGACTTTCGCCGGTAGCCACACAGCGGCGCATTGGTATTTTTTTCACTTACATACCTCCTGCTTATTCATCGTAATACTCATCGTATTCATCAAAGTCAATATCATCATTGATCCAATCGTTCTCTGCTTCTTCCTGCTCCTGACGGGCAATCTCATCCAGCTCCTCCTGCGTGTAGATCGGTTTCAACTCGTAATCCTTCTTGCTCAGATCAAAGGTTGCCTTGCGTTTCGGTTCTTCTTCATCCCTGCGCTTGTATTTGGGTTTCATCGCCATCGTTTCCTTCTTCTGCGGCTTATTATCAAGGATTTTCTCAAACTTGGAGATATACTGTTGCTTCTCCTTGATATTGATTCCCTTCTGGCGTTGCTTTTCCTTGGCAAGACGGGCTGCCTCCTCCAAGTCATCAGCGACCTTTTCACTCTTGCTGACTGTCACGCTCTCCATCTCTGTTACAGTTTCAGCTTTCTCTTCCGCTTCCCCATGTTCCTTGATCTCACTTTGTGCAAGAGCCTCTTGTGCTTTCGCTTCCTCTCTCAGCATTTCGTCCACATGTGTCTCCTCGATCACTTCATGGTATGCAAAGTCCGGTGTCTCTACCGGAAGATCGGACTGTGCCTCTACCGCTTCAAAGATCATCGCCTGTGCCTTGGCTTTTTCTTCCTCCTGCTTCTGCAAGAATAAGAGGCGCTGTTCTTCAGCGATCGCGCGCCAGTCAATGCCCATCGCCTCCACATCAGACTGTGCTTTAATATCGATCTTAGAGCCAGTCAGCTTCACTGCCAAACGGGCATTCTTACCGCGCTTACCAATCGCTAATGACAGCTGATTATCCGCAACGATCACAAGCAGACCGTTTTTGCGCTCCTTGTTAGGAATCACGCCCAGCACCTCAGCCGGTGCCAAGGCATT
>CANPNQ010000108.1 GCA_947575425.1 uncultured Erysipelotrichaceae bacterium | reverse complement strand
TACGGAAGAAGCGGAAAGCATACTATACTGTAAATTTATATAAGCCCAATTTCTTATTTTCAAGACCGGGATATTTTCTTTTAATGGATGAGAATTTTGATTTGGTAAATCATTTGCATTATTCGCAAGGAGATGAAAATCAGTTTTACCCTCCGATTGGAAATACGAAGGTGGGAATAGTATTTATTAGAGAATTGGGATAAGTATACTTTAATACTGACGGAAAAATTATTTGGATTACTTATTGCAAGGAACCTGAAAGATGAAAGACTCTCATTGAGAATGATTTTGGTAGAAATAGGAGCTAGCATTACTACAAATTAATTCTCTCCTTCACCATTTAGCACGTTTCAGGGTGGGAGTAAAAACCACAGGCTTAGCAGGAGTGTTGACAGGGAGGGGAAGCAGTGTAATAAGCAAGACTTTGCCAAAGCCTGCACAGAGTAGTGCTATATTCAAGGCTACAAATACAATGTCAATGAACAAAGTGTCCATACAAACCGACAAAAATTTTTTATTAAAAGAAGATATAGGCATCATTATACGCAAACTCTCAGTTTCCGAATCACTCATGCCTTATTTGCTAACCAATCGCCAACCACCAACATTTGAATCACGCATAAAAATAGGAATACAATATAGGAAATTTGAAATATCAAGCTACCACACAAAGACATTACCATCGCCACTTGCACCTAAAAAGCCCCTCTCCAATGAGGCGCTGAAAATCATTTTCAAAAACTTTTCATTTTTTTGAAAAAAAGTTGTTGCATTTTCATAATTCCTTGCGTATAATATAGCACATAAAAGCAATGAACGAGAGTAGTACCCTTGAACACCATTGGAAAAAGAGAGCCGGTTATTGGTGAAAGCCGGTCAATGAAGTAGAGGAGAACGTGCTCGGGAGCTGCATCGGCGAAGGAGAGATCCCAAGACGATAGCCGTAATACCTTGCGTTAAAGGAAAGAGTGCTGATGAAGATTCATCAGAAATAAGGTGGTACCGCGAATACATCGTCCTTTGTTTATCAAGGGACGATTTTTTATATAAAGGAGTGGTGAAATGAGATTTAGTATAGAACGTCTTGTCCAATGGGCACCTTACATTTTAGAAGGATTGGGAGTCATCATCGGATTATCACTGATATGTGCATTGATCGGTGTAATTGTCGGTGTGCTGTGTGCCTTCCTGAAAAAGAAAAAAGGGATCGGCTGGCTGATCCGCGCCTATATCGATTTCTTTCGAGGAACACCGGTATTCTTCCAGCTTTATTTCTTCTATTTCGGACTTCCTGCGCTGATTCCGGGCTTTCCCACCGATCGCTGGATCTATGCCACTGTGGTGTTCGGACTCAACTCCGGTGCTTATCTGGCAGAAGTCATGAGAGCCGGCATTGAGGGAATCGATAAGGGACAGATTGAAGCTGCCAAAGCGCTTGGGGTTTCCCAAAAGGATATCATCAAGGATATCATCTTGAATCAGGCGATCCGCTCCGTGCTTCCGGCTTTATTCAATGAATTTATCGCATTGACCAAGGAGACCTCCGTCGTCAGTGTATTGGGCGTCAACGATATGATGAAGCGATACAGCTTTGTAGTAGCGAAAACCTATTCGCCGATTGAACCGCTTGTGGTGATCGGCATCGGTTATCTCTGCTTGAACAAAGTCTTAAGCTTTATCGGTCAACGATTGGAAAGGAAGCTGGCTTATGATTAAGATTGAGCATTTATATAAGGACTACAGCAAGGATATCAAAGTATTAAAGGATATCAGCTTCACCTTTGAGGATGGCAAGACGTATGCGATCATCGGTTCCAGCGGCGGGGGGAAATCCACGCTGATCCGCTGCTTGAATATGCTGGAGGTACCTAGCGAGGGAACGATTACATTGGATGGTGTGGTCGTCAACGATCCTAAAACCGATCTGACAAGGGTCAGGGAAAAAATGGGAATGGTATTCCAAAACTTCAATCTATTTGCCCATATGGATGCCAAAAAGAATGTTGCGTATGCATTGATGAAGGTAAAGCATATGAGCAAAGAAGATGCCTATGCCAAGGCAAAGGAAATGTTGGAAAAGGTTGGCATGGGGCATCGGACGGATTCATTCCCGCATCAGCTCTCCGGCGGTGAAAAACAGCGTGTGGCAATCGCAAGGGCACTTGCGATGGAACCGGAAATCCTGTTATGCGATGAGCCAACCAGCGCCCTCGACCCGGAAATGACCACAGAGGTATTAAAGGTATTAAAAGGATTATCTCATACAGGCTTGACGATGATTGTTGTAACACATGAAATGGCCTTTGCCAAAGAGGTCGCAGATTATATCCTGTATATGGATCAGGGACAGATATTGGAATGCAGTACACCGGATGTATTTTTCACCCATGCAAAGAGTGAGCGGGCAAGACAGTTTGTCTCCAATATGTTGTAATAAATATCCGACTTGTGCAAGGCAAACGCCATAAAGCGCAAAAGTGATAAGGGCGGTAGATACAAAAAAAGCCGCAAAAGGATGCTGGCGGGAAAAGGGAGAAGCAACAAGAGCTGTAAAAGAAGACAGTATAAAAATCAAATGAAACTAGTTTGCATAAAAAACGAAATGCGATAACAAGATGTTCAGAAAGGAAAAGAAAGAGAGGAAATGAATATGAAAAAACTAATGATGATGTTAGCGGCAGGTATGCTGGTATTGGCTGGATGCGGCAATGGAGGCAATGAAGGGAGTGGCGATGATGGTGAGAAAAAAGGCAAATGGGTCATCGCAACTGTCGCACCTTATGAACCGTATGAAATGATCAATGAAAATACCAATGAATTGGAAGGCTTTGACATTGATCTAGGCAATGCAATCGCAGAAAAACTTGGTTATGAGATTGAATGGCAGAATCTGGAATTTGATGCAGCACTTTTGGCAGTGCAACAGGGTCAGGTAGATATGGCGATTGCCGGACTGTCTCCGGAACCGGATCGTCTGGAGGTTATGGACTTCTCCGAGGTGTACTATCAGGATGAAACACAGACCACCAATACGGTAGTTACAATGAAAGATAAAGGATATCAGTCCGCTAATGATCTGAAAGGCAAAATTGCCGGTGTACAAAATGGAACGATCCAGCAGACAGCAGTAGAGGGCATTGCCGAAGAATACAATATCACGGTAGAGACGAGAAAAGAATATGCCGATATCGTTCAGGAGATCTTAAACGGTAATATCGATTTCATGGTTTGCGAGCAGGCAATGGCTGATAATAACACAGCGGTATACAGCGAGCTGATCTCCTTCCCGTTGGGAGTAGGCAATGATTCCACAGGGAATGCCATCGCCTACAAAAAAGGCTCTGATCTGAAGGCTGAAATTGATCCTGTCATTCAGGAAATGAAAGAAAACGGGGAAATGCAGAAGCTGATCGACAAATGGTTCGGTTCTGCCAAATAAGGCACGAAACCATCCTTTGTATCAGTGTTTCCCAAAGATTTGTAACGCATAGGAAGTGAAAAGCAGATACGAATGAAAATTCCACAATCTGCTTTTTTGCGTTTTTCAAGTCTTTTTTTATAAAAATTCCTAAGTATAATGATAGAGAATGGAAGGGGATGGAAGATGAAACGGTGGATGTATATGCTCCTGCTTGGAATCATGATGCTTTCCTGTACGATCTCCAGCTTTGCCAATACAAGGGTATCCGTGGAATTCGCTCAATGCACAGATGGCGATACCGCACATTTTATCATTGCGGGCAAAGATACGACGGTTCGCTTTCTCGCTGTAGATACACCGGAATATACTAAGGAAAAGGAACCCTATGGCAAAGAGGCTAGTGAATTTACGTGTCAAATGCTACAAAATGCCAAAGTGATTGAATTGGAATATGACGATGGAAGCGATAAAAGAGACAAATATGGAAGGGACTTGGCATGGGTTTTTGTCGATGGGGAATTGCTTCAACAGAAACTGGTTGCGCAGGGATTGGCAGAAGTGGCGTATATTTACGGAGAATATGCCTATACTGAAGAACTGTACAGGGCACAGGAAACAGCGCAGAAACAAAAGCTTCATATTTGGAGTGAGGATGAAAAAGAGCCATATGATTGGATTACATTACTAACGATAGGAATCGGTATGACGGTGATTGTGTTTCTGTATTTAGGCAATGGCAAAGGTAAAAAGCGTAAAATCAATAAGGTAAAAAAAGTGATGAGGCAGATGGCTGAGAGGTGACATATGGAAAAAATATATCAAACAATCGCATGCATCAAGAATGCATTTCCTGATGGTATAGATGAGATTTATCAGGACTTGATTGTCTGCTTGAAAGATGATTTCACAAAACAGAATCTGGCAGCCTTGTTATCCTATGTATGCGGCAAGGAGCCGATCGTGATCCAAAATGATATTGAAAACTGTCATAGTGATGAAATTCCGCATGAGGTGATGGATGCATTAAAGCG
This sequence comes from uncultured Erysipelotrichaceae bacterium, assembly GCA_947575425.1. Taxonomy (GTDB): domain Bacteria; phylum Bacillota_I; class Bacilli_A; order Erysipelotrichales; family Erysipelotrichaceae; genus C-19. Next base: position 592 of record CANPNQ010000108.1, on the reverse strand, counting down.
TTATGGCTATATCAAAGAGAAACAGGAGCCACCACAGTGCTGAAGATATGGCAGAATATCTGGCGTTCTGCAAGGGAAAACCGCATGCATAGGAACAATGTATAAGAAAAACAACCGCTGAGCATTCCCCATATGCGAAGGAATTCCAACGGTTGTTTTTTTTGCATTTCATGTTGTCTGAACTGCCCTAATTTCATTGCGGATCATTGCTATGGCAGGATCAAGGGATAAGCTTATTCCTGTTTGATCCTTTCGGCGATCTGTGTGCCAAGCGCACTGTATTGATCCAAATCCTGCTCGCTTGGTGTATAATTCTGTGCTAGAACCTGTTCACTAAGCAGGGGGATTCCGGCATCCTCCAGCATTTGATTGATGGATGCACTCGTATTGCGATACCAACCATAGGAACCGAAGCCCAAGCCTTTTTTTCCTTTGATATGACAGGTTTTCAGTTTTGTGAGAAAACCGGCGATATTATTTGCCATTTCATTGTTGTAACAACCACTTCCCACAAGAATTGCCTTTGCGTCAAGCAGCTCTTTCATCATAAGGGCATCACTTGTGATTGAGGCCTTGAATACCTTCACCTCTA
>CANPNQ010000107.1 GCA_947575425.1 uncultured Erysipelotrichaceae bacterium | reverse complement strand
ATCCAAAGGTACCTGTGAATACGAATCAAGAGTCCAGCCAAATGGAATCTACCCCCAATACAGGGGATCACAATACCCATTTCAATCACACGCTATGTATGCTTTCGCTTATGCTCATTGCGTTTCTGCTTTATCATATCAAACAAGACAAAGGGGAAACAAAGCTTTAAACTTGTTTTCAATAAACCATGTGAATGGACAGGAATAGATATTCTCATGATACAAATCAATTTAATTGAATGTAGAATGAAAAAAATCTATTTTTGAATTAACAGATAGAAATGAAGTTATGCCAAAAATAAGTTCTACTGCTTTCATGAAATGATATCGCCTTTTTCAAGGAAAGCTTTTCAAAGAGATTCTATTATGAATAGAATAAAAACCGGTAAGCTACCCGCCGTCCTTGGCATAGCTACCGGTTTTATAAGGTATACTATCCTGTTTATTTTTTCACCAAGCACTCCTTTGCCTGCGTGATCTCATAGATGACTTCCTCAAACTGTCTTTTGCTTGACTGCTTTTTCTGAAACAACATCGCGCCCTTCATAAAGGCTGCTTCATATGCGTTCCAAGAGTCATTTGTATAGTCATCCTCCCGAAAGGAGGCGACCTCTTGTATCAATTCCTGACATTTGCGTCTGCACACAAAATAAGCCTGTTCCTCCATGACTTCTGCCAACAGATCGCAAAATTGCCATTTCCGGTTTGTCTTCGTAACGATGCATTTGAGTTCCACATGCGCTTTGTGCTTCACCAACGCCTGAGATACTTCTAGGATCTGTGCATCTGTGCCATACTCAAACACGATCAGATCAGTGCTTGGCAAAGGAATTGCATTTGCAGTCTCCAAGTGCCTGTTTTTCAGCAGATCATCCAAGGTGTGATTGCCCTGATTCTGCTCAATCATAGTATAGGGATGCTGCATTTCCTTTAATACTGCTCTTACAAGATTTCGTTTGTGTTGATCTCCACCATCATAATACAATATCTTCATAAAAATTCTCCTATAATTTACGCATGGCACGCTCCGCATATTTGCCTGCGAGGAAATAGAATAGCAGTGCCAGTATGCACATCGCAGCCAATGCGCCAAAGGCAGAGACCATCAGCCATGCCTGCGGAATGAAGAAGCATACGACAATCAATACGATACATAATGCCATTCCTATCATCACAGCGATAAAGCTTCCGAGGTTTTGCTTGACTGCAGCTGCCTCCTGTTCCCATACCAGCTTTGGCTTGGCAAGATCCAGCATGATGGAATAGGAATTTCCAAGCAATGTTGTAATGGCAGAGCAGCCACAGAAGATCAAATAATAATACCAGGAAAAGGGGAGAAAGAGCATAGCGGAAAGCGCCATGGCAATATCCGCAATCAAGCCGACCAGTACGCCCAGCAACAGCTTGGCATGAATCTGATCCCGATAGGACATCGGCAGATATTTCATAACGCTATATTGAGCGCCTTCTCTGGATATGGCTGTCGCTGCAATCTGATTGAACGTCCCAAACAGAAAGCCCAAGGCCAAGGAAAAGAAAATCACATAGGCGAGAAATTCGTCCGACCTCTCTATTGTTTGTATGAGGATGCCAAGATCAAATGCTTCCATTCCCTCACCTTGCGATAACAGCGGCATCGCCAACACCATGACGGGAAACAATACCACCATTAACAGGCAATTCGTAAAATAGGCAGGGGTACGCCATATCACCTTGAAATCCTTTTTCAGATAGGTCCATATCTTATTGCCCTTACGACTTGCCTTGGACAGCTTACGCTCACTCAACTCTTTATGAGAGGCACTGCTCTCACCACTGCCGATCGCTCCTTTAAAGTATAAGAGCTTTCCTGCGCTCATCAACACAGCTAAGGCAATGATTGTAATCCCAATCGCAAGAAACAGATCCGGCACACTGCCCTCCACGATCGCTTTTGCAAAATAAGGGATGATCGGAAAGAATTTGATGAAGACATCCAATAATGAATTTCCTCCGGCAAACAATGCCTTCAGCATCGCCGATTCATCTTGCGTGCCCTGTGAATTCATAAAGATGGAAAATCCCAGTCCGAGCGCTACCAGCAATATGCTGGTCACCAGATTGAAGCGATCCCGATTTTGAAAGAATGGCACAAAGCGCATCAATACAATAGTAAATAAGGTAGATAGAACCAATGGAAAGATGGGCAGTAACAGGATGGTGATGATCCCAAAGGGAAGAAACATCACAGGCATATCGCCATAATTCCAATAGGCCAAATAGGCGGGAATGAGAATACTGGCGGAAAACAGATATTCATACAGCACACATACGGTAAATTTCGCACCGATGATCTGATTGCTTTTTAATGGCAAAGCCAACAGCGTGTCCAGATCCGAGCTGAAATAGAAAATACTCGGTATGAGAAAGAGGGAAAAGATAAAAATAATAATACAGCTCAGAAATAACAAGGAACCGAGCACTGTGGCAGATTGATCCATCCGTGCATAAGCAGGAAGCGCTGCTTCTACTGCGAAATAGATGACCCCCAATAAGGGTAGGAAGCAGACAGCCAATAACAGATACAAAAAGACTTTAAACCACTTTTTGCTTTTGGCATCGGTTACCTGATATCCGCTTTTTAACAGCGTTTTAGTCAAAGAGAAGTATTTACGCATGTTCAACCACCTCTAAGAACAATTCCTCCAATGTGGTACAATTCGGATGCATCGCTTTTAATTCTTCCAATGTGCCAAAGAATACGATGCGCCCATGATTGATAATGGCAACCTTGTCACACAGCTTTTCCGCAACCTCTAAGACATGGGTAGAGAAGAACACGGTGTTGCCCCGTGAAGCATGCTCCCGCATTTTTTCCTTTAAGCGGAAGGAGGACTGCGGATCTAATCCTGTCATCGGTTCATCCAAGATCCAAACACGGGGATCGCAGATCAGCACGCCCATGATCACGATCTTTTGACGCATACCATGGGAATAAGAGAGAATCTTATCATTCAGAGCGGCGCTCATTTCAAAAGCCTGTGCCAGCTGAGCAATCCGTTGTTTGCGCAGGGAACCGTCAATTTCATACATATCGGCAATGAAATTCAAGTATTCAATGCCCTTCAAGCGCAGAAAGATATCTGCCTGATCCGGGACCAGTCCAAATTCCATCTTTGCTTTTAATGGTTCTTTGACAATATCGATGCCATTGATCAGAATTTGTCCCTCATTGGGATTCAGCACTCCGGTAATCATTTTGATCGTTGTGGTTTTTCCAGCACCGTTAGGACCGATAAAACCGACGATTTCTCCATCGTTGATCGTGACGGAAATATCGTCCACTGCCTTCTTGTTTCCGGGATACACCTTGCTTACATGTTTAATTTCAATCATTTGTCATCATCCTTTCTGTATTTCTTATTTCTATATGGATATATCCTTTGGTTATCCTTATGTAGAGGATTGTTTGTGATATCGGCGATAGGCATAAATGTTGGGGATGGCGATGATCGAGAAGATAATCGTCAAAATGCATGGGATCGTATGCGGTAATAAGGCGCACAAGCAGATCAAGATACCGCCAAAGAACCACAGTCGTCCGCAGATGCGATGGGTATAGCGCCATACACTATCGTTGTGCAGTGTCCATGGATTGCGAATGCCGATGAAGTAATTGGGGCGAATGCGCGGCATGATATTACCTAAGAGGCAAATCATGATTCCTGTAAAAAAGGGCATAACCTGTTGGATGTGGATGCTTTCAGGATGATATGCTTCCAGTGCTGTGATCAGACAAAAGCCAAACAGCATCATGGCGATGCTCCTACGCAATGTCGCAAAGCTGGAGGAGAATTTCTCATAATTACCACGCTTGGGATCCCATCGCTTACATAAAAGAAATAACCAATCAAAAGCTGTGATGAGAAGCGGGATCAGCCACAATACATAGCGCGGCGCATAGCCATCGACTTCTCCTAGCGCATTCCAATGAATAGCGATATCGCTCTCTCCATGAAAATAGACAAAGACGCAAAACAGGAAAGCAATGCATGTTAAGCTGGTTACGAATGCTCCTGTTTTAATTCGCATACGCATTCCTCCTGATCCATTAACGATGAGATCCATGCGATGATCTCATCCAAAACTCCGGTATTTAATTCATAGTAAATATATTTTCCCTGTTTTTCATCCAAGATCAAGCCGGCTTTTCTCAATACTGCCAAATGATGCGATATGGTCGCATTGCTTGTCGCAAAATGATTCACGATCTGTTGGACGTGAAGCGGACCATCACGCAGTAATGAAATGATTTCCCTGCGTGTAGGATCACTCAGTGCACGAAAGGTCTCTTGGAGTTTCATGAGCGCACCTCCTTATTTCGATATCTGTCTAAATATATTATAGTCACTGAGGAAGAAAAGTCAAAACATTTCGATTAAATTCAAAATGTTTGTCAATAAGCGATGATAAGGAAAAGGAAATACATCTACAGCATACTTCATAAAACAGGGTAAGCATAAAATAAGAGAGTAGAAAGAGCGATCTTATCATAAAACAATCTCTTACTGATAAGGGTCAAATCTTTACTTTTTGGCTTACTTTATCACAAAGATATGATCGATTGTGAGAGCATAGGTATGATCCACTCACAAACTATTTCATGTTTTCATATAGGATGTACGAGTACATATAGCTTCATATGCAGTTGGAGAATTGCATAAAAACAGTTGCATTTCCATTCTTGATTTGGTAAAATAAGAAAGAAGATACAAAAAGCACATAGAATGTATGACAGAGTACACATTTTGAGACATTGGATGTAATGTTGAAAAATGTGTTTTTTATATGCATAAAACCAACATTTTTCACCCTTTTTCCACTATCTCATTAAGTGTGCCTTTTGAGATATCAGAACATAATACCACCATGAAGGAAAAAGGGAAAGGATGATCTATATGTGGAAAAGGGCGTTGGTTTGTGTCATGGCATTATTAGGATCATGTGTATTTGCATCGAACTGCCAATCACGATTGAACAAGGCACAAGAAAGATCGAATTTGCGGAAC
>CANPNQ010000106.1 GCA_947575425.1 uncultured Erysipelotrichaceae bacterium | reverse complement strand
TAAGATCATTTTCACTGTCAGCGTGATCCTCTAATGCGATCCAATCCACCACCGGACAGCCACTCATCGACAAGATCTGTTTCATTACGATCTTATCCTGTCCTAGACAGGCTCCCATCAGATCACTGCCGCAAAAGGGAATCCCCAGCATTCGCAAGTACCCCTGCAAGGTGCCATCCTCTCCATACGTTCCATGCATAATCGGTAAGATCAGATCCAGCGTCTTCTCCTTATGAAGCCAGCGGGAATGAGAACAGATCACAACCCGATTGCCCTTAGCACACAAGCTCACCGGCATTAGCTTGGCGCATAAGCCATCTAGGTCCTTAAATTGCTTTAAGTCTCTTAATACATCACTTTGATAGATTTGATGATCCTTTGCGACATAAATCGGAATGATATCATAGCGGGAGGCATCCAAATGCTCCATCGCCTGTATCGCTGATAAAATACTGATCTCATGTTCAACAGAGGCACCGCCAAACATCACACCCAGTTGTAATTTCATAATCCACCTGCTTTCACATCATTCTATGCGTTTATCCCAAACTTGTTAATGATTGAATGCATCCGGCAGATCATTTTCGATTAAGGCGCAATCTCCTTTCCCTGCCATACTGGTAAGCGATGATAAAGCCTCCTTCATCGTCATACATACATGAATCTGCTTAGAAGGAAAGCCTTCTTCTAATAAAGTCGCATAAATATCCTGAGTTTGATATTCGCCCACCAAGAGAATCTCATCAGCGCAATCCTTCATCTGCTTGGCATAGGTGATATGTGCCTGTCTGCTTTCCTTCCCCAAGTCAAGAAAGCCTGGTGTGATCAAGAAGCGCTTGCCCTTCATTGCCTTTAAAACCTGTAATGCATAAGCCGCTCCTTCCGGGTTAGAATTATAGGCATCATCCAGCAATGTCACCTCCCCCATCTTTCTCACCTGTAAGCGATGCTCGACATAAGGAAGACGGTGGATTGCTTGAATGATGAGATCCGTTTTTACATGAAGCGCCTTGGCACAGGCAATGGCTGCCAAAATATTACATACATTATGCTCCCCAAGCAGACATGTCTCTACGACAAAGCGTTCCTTGTCACAGGTCACTACAAATCGGCTCCCTTTCTCGCTGTAGGTGATCTCGCTCGCTCTGACATCCACATGCGCATCATGAATGCCATAGGTAATTACCGTACATGGATGGATGATGGGATAAGAGCGGATATACGCATTGTCATAATTCAAAATAGCGATGCCATGAGGAGGGAGCTGTTCCACCAGCTGCATTTTCTCCTTTAATATAGCGTCCTGTGAACCAAAGGTAGAAAGATGCTGAGGTCCAACCGCAGTGATAATCGCCATGGATGGATGGATAAACCTCGCCAAGCGCTGGATCTCTCCGACATGATCTGCGCCCATTTCCGCGATAAAGATCTGATGCAGGGATTGAAGCTGCGTGCGTATGGCAATCGTTAAACCCATGAGATTGTTATAGGAATGTGGACTCATGTAGGTGTAATATGCCTGTGAGAGCAGCGCATGAAGAATGTGCTTGACGCTTGTCTTGCCATAGCTGCCGGTAATGCCGATGCGAATCAATTCCGGATGCTGCGATAGGATCTGTTGGGCATCCTTCACATAGCTTTCTTTGATATGGTTTTCTAATGGCTCGCATACAAGCGATGTGAGCAGCAGGATCATCCATGGTATAAAGTAATACAGCGGCACACAGAATACAAATAAGCGCCATGGCATCCAAAGGGACAAAACCCATATCATGAGGGCGCTTAAACAGCTATGAACCGCAAGCATGCGCTTTACGCGATGCGTATATACCAATGTTTTGATATAGGCTGTCTGCCTGTCTTTGCGATAACAAAGATAGGCAGACAGCCACAATAAAATTACCAAAAGACGATACACAAGGCTCCCATCGCGAAGCAGACATAATAAGCTCATCGGCAGAAATAATAGCAATGTCTTAATTCCTTCCTGCCTGCGCTTTTTCCATGTATCACTTAGCCATGTGCGATATCGACCGATCTGATAGCGATTCTGTTGGAGAATATGGATGGATTCTTTCATCGGCACAAAGACAAACCGATAGTATCAGTAAAAATGTTCTCATAAGAAATACTCCAAAATCGCCAAAAAGCGCTGTGGCTGATGGAAATAGGCAAAATGGTCGTCATTTTCCAATACGATCAATGTCGCATTGGGCATCACCTGTTCCATCGTCTCTCCCATCCAAAGCGGAGTTGCCTCATCGTTTTCTCCCCAGACCAGCAGCGTCTCGGTGTGAATGCTTGGCAATAAAGGACGCAGATCCTCATTGACACTGCGAACAAGTACGCCCTTCATCACCTCATCGGCATTTTGGTAATCCGCGCTGCCCATGCTTGGATTCGCCTTAAGCTTTTTCATCAGTTTATAGGAATACACCTTTGCATAATAACGTAAGGTACGCTTGGCTTTGATTCCGGCTGCCCCTGTCAGCACCATCTTTTTCGTCGGATAACGATGTGCATAATGCAATGCGATGCGTGCGCCAAAGGAATGGGCGATCAGAATTGGGGTCCCCAAGCCAAGCTGTTCCTTGCATGTATGAATACAATCGGCATAATCACTCACACTCCATGCATGATGTGGCTCATCACTCTCTCCAAAGCCGGGCAGATCCAGATTCAGTACTTGAAAACGACGCTGATAATGATCCGAAATGAATTTCATCATTGCGATGTTTTGTCCCCATCCATGAAGCAGAATGATGGGATCCCCTTTGCCCTCTAAGGTGTAGTGAATCCGCAATGCGCCTGTGTTTGTCGCTATAGCCAAATACATAAAAATCCTCCGTTCATACCCAGTATATGAAAGGAACTCTTATTTCAGTCCATGATCAGATAGGAACAGGCGGAAATTGCGTAAGGAGAATTCTTTCTATGATATCATCGCGCTTTTATTCCAAAAGCTTCGATATAAAAAGATCCTATTCCTTTCAAATGCGTTTGATTTCAAGTAAAAAAAAGCGCCGAAACGCTTTTTCATAGATAGGATTATTCTTCAACGATGCTTTGTGCAGATCCTTCATCCATTTGCATCGTCGCATCACTTGCGATTTCTTCCGCATTCTCACTCATTCCTTCCGGAAAGGAAACGCTCACTGCCGCTGTTCCTTCCACAGGATTTGAGGCAAATTCCTCTGTTCTAGTGAACGAATGGAAATCCGAACGATCGGTCACAAAACTCATGATATCGTCCTCTTCTTCCTTGCGGTTGCGCTCCTCACGTTTTGAGCGAAGCTCCTGTGCTTTGGCAGCGACGATATGATTCATCGCTCTTTCATTGCCGCAGCCGGTTCCTGCAGGAATCAGCTTACCGATGATGACATTCTCCTTCAAGCCGATCAAATGATCTCGTTTGGCCTTAATTGCCGCATCAGTCAATACCTTGGTCGTCTCTTGGAAGGATGCCGCAGACAGGAAGGAATCGGTCTCTACGGATGCCTTGGAAATACCAAGCAATACCGGCTTGAATGTTGCCGGACGCTTGCCTGACAACAGAGCGCTGCGATTGATCTTGGTGATCTCGGTCAAAGATACTTGAACACCCGGATTCAAACGGGTATCATTGCCCTCGACAACGACCACCTTTCTCAGCATCTGACGAATCATGACCTCGATATGCTTATCGGAGATCTCGATGCCTTGACTTTGGTATACCTTCTTAACTTCCTTCAGAATATAATTCTGTACTTGACGGACACCCGCTACCTTTAACAGCTCTTTGGGATCCACCTGTCCCTCCGTAATCTTATCGCCGGCCTCCACAACAGCGCCGACCTTCATCCAAGAACGGATGGCCTGAGAAGGCAATACCTTGTGGACAATGCTTTCCTTGTCATTGGTGATAATGACCTCAATACCGATGCTGCCTTCCGGTGACTCAATCGCAGTGATCTCACCGCTGATTTGAGCTAAGACTGCCGCACCCTTCGGACAGCGTGCTTCAAATAACTCCTCGACACGCGGCAGACCCTGTGTAATATCGCCGCCGTCGGCACTTGCCACACCACCGGTATGGAAGGTACGCATGGTCAGCTGGGTACCCGGCTCACCAATCGACTGTGCCGCCATAATTCCGACAGCCTCGCCGACCTCAACATCCTTACCGGTTGCCATATTTCTTCCATAGCACTTCTTACATACGCCATAGATGGATTTACAGGTAAAGGCAGAACGGATATACATACCGTCAATGCCTGTATCTTCAATGCGCTTTGCGATCTCATCGGTGATAAACTCATCCGAATCGATGATGATCTCGCCGCTTTCCGGATCTACGACCTGTTGCTTTGCATAACGTCCGCATAAGCGATCAAATAGACTCTCAATCACCGTATTCGTCTTGCGATCGATGATCGGTTCTACCCAATAGCCCTTATCGGTACCGCAATCCTCTTGTTTTACAATGACATCCTGCGCTACATCGACCAAACGACGGGTCAGGTAGCCGGACTCTGCGGTTTTTAACGCGGTATCGGTCAAGCCCTTACGTACACCATGGGTGGAGATAAAGAACTCAGACACATTCAGACCTTCACGGAAGCAGGAGTAAATCGGTACCTCGATAATGGAAGGCACATAACCGCCCTTTGCCGATTTGGACTGTGATGGCTTTGCCATCAAACCGCGCATACCAGCCAACTGGGTAAAGTTGGAGGTATTACCACGGGCACCGGAACGTGCCATCATATTGATGGGGTTCTTGCGATCCAAACTGGCGAGTAAGGAATCAGCGATCTCATCCTTGACATCAGCCCACAGCTTATTCAAATGGCGCTCCCATTCCTGCATGGTCAGCTTGCCCTTTGCCCGCAATGTTTTTAATTCCTCGGCCTTTTGTTTACCGTATTCTACCATTTGCACCTTATTGGGCGCCACCTCAATGTCCGCCAAAGAAACGGTGATACCCGCAACCGTAGAATACTTAAAGCCCATATCCTTGATCTCATCCAATATTTCCGATGTTTTTTCGGTACTGTAACGCTTGAAGATCTCTCCGATGATCTTTCCCA
>CANPNQ010000105.1 GCA_947575425.1 uncultured Erysipelotrichaceae bacterium | reverse complement strand
CTCGTTCGCCCCAGCGGAACTGAACCCTTGGTTCGTGTCATGGTAGAGGCAAAGAGCGATGAATTGTGTGAACGTTATGTTAATCAGGTCGTAAATTATATAAAATCACAAGGACTTTAAGAAAGTCCTTTTTTTTTCTACTTTTTTACGATACAATGTTATAGAGGTGTTGACCATGAAAAAAGTGATCTGTGTTGTGGAAGATGAAGTGGCCATCAATGATCTGGTGTGCCAGTATTTAAAAAAAGAAGGCTATGAAGTTCGCTCCTATTACACATACGAGGAGGCCAATGCGCATGTCAGCGATGATGATGTGCATCTATGGATCTTGGATATCATGCTGGATGACAAAAGCGGCTTTGATCTGATCGAGGAGATTCGCTTGCAGGAGGCGGAGATTCCTGTCATCTTCATGTCGGCGCGCGATAAGGAATTTGATCGGATCATCGGTTTGGAAAAGGGCAGTGATGACTATATCACAAAGCCGTTTTCCCCCAAAGAACTGGTTTTGCGTGTCAATAATGTGATGAAACGCGTCTATAAAAATGATAATAATCGCATTACCGTTGATGGCTATGAGTTGGATGAGGAACAGCGCAAGGTATTTGATAACGGTGTGGAAATTGACCTTACCACCAAGGAATTTGATCTTTTGATGATGTTCATCAAGAACAAAGGCATTGCCTTTTCCCGGGAAATGATTTTAACCAATGTATGGGAAGAAAACTATTACGGTAGCGATCGTGTGGTGGATGATACCTTACGGCGTTTGCGCAAGAAACTGCCTAATTTAAACATTCATACGATTTACGGTTATGGCTATCGTTTGGGATAATTCAGGATGAAACGAGTATCGCTCTTTTTAAAGCGTCTAACGCTTTCTCAACAGTTGTTTGCCCTGATTTTCTTTTTCGTATCTTTCTTCTCGGCATTCTTTTTTGTCTACTTGAACAGTAAGGTAGATACGGTAATCCAGACCCAGACCTTCAATGAATTACTGATTACACAGGAGGCGATCGTTGGAAAACTGCGTAATGAACTGCCATGGAATACCTATCAGCTGGTAGGGGATTCTTCCATTACCAATATCATCATTATTAATGGAAAAGCCTATTATCTTGGTGATCCTGATGAGACGATTGATACCTCCTCTGCACGTTTTCAGGATATGTATAAAAAGGCATTGTTTGCGACCTATGAGCCGCAGACCTATACCTTTTCTAAGGATAAAACATATTATAGCGTAGTGCTTGTAAGAGAAAATCAGGTATTGATCTCTTTTACCCGTTCTCAATATCTGGAATCGTTTAAAAATGATCTTGTTTCCTCCGTCATTTATTTGACAGTGACGGTCGTTGGCTTATTCTTCTTTATTCTGTTGGTATGGGTAGCAGGACTTATTCATCCGCTGAATCAGATCCGCAATTATATGGATAAGATCAAAAGCGGTATGACTCCGCCAGACTTAAAGATCAATCGTGAGGATGAAATCGGTGAGTTGGCGGAGGCTTTGATGGCAATGCGCAAGGAATTGTTAAAGCAGGAACAAACCAAAGAAGATATGATTCACAATATCTCACATGATTTAAAAACGCCAATCGCTACGATCAAATCGTATGGTGAAAGCATTAAGGATGGCATATATCCGTATGATACACTGGAAAAAAGTGTGGATGTGATCATTGAAAATGCCGATCGCTTGGAAAAAAAGGTATACAGTCTATTATATTTGAATCGAGTGGAGTATTTGATTTCACAGGATAGTGAGGGCGCTGTGACACCGATGAAGGATTTGGTGGAAACAGTGATATTGAATATTAAAGTAATCAAGCCGGACATTGAGATAATCACAGATTTGGATGAGGATGTAAGCTTTGATGGATTGGAAGAGCCTTGGCGGGTGACGGTGGAAAATATCATGGACAATGCGTTGCGATATGCGAAAAGCAGAATTGAGATCTGCCTGCATGATCAGGAATTGACGATTGCGAATGATGGCCCTTGTATTGAGGAGGATCGTTTGAAGGTGCTGTTTAAACCGTATGAGAAGGGGCAGAAGGGAAAATTTGGACTTGGTCTTTCGATCGTTGCCAAGGTCGTGCAATCCAATCATTATGAGGTCAGCGGCGAAAATATGAGTGATGGCGTGATTTTCAGAATATATAAAAGAGGAGCTTAGTTTATGTAGACGAGAAAACAATTAAAGCAATATGCCAAACAGGTATTACATGGAAGCTATTGGAAATGCCTGCTTGTGAGCGTAGTATTGGAACTGTTAAGCAATGGGATGATCGGTGGAGTGATGCGTGCTTCCTTCCATGTACAGATCGGTGAATGGGAACAAACGATGGAAGGTGGCTTTCCTGCCCTGTGGACATGGATTACGGATTATCTCTCGCTTGTATTGATCCAAACGGGTATCATTCGTAATTTTTGGGGATTGTTTGTGTTTGTCGTAATTGCATCTCTACTGGCAGTAATCTTTATCATATCGCCTTTACAGGTGGGGAAAGCGCGCTATTATTTGAATCATGCCTATCAGAAGGCTTCTATTCACGATGTACTCAGTGTGTTTACAGATGGACATTATCTGCACGTGGTATGGGTGATGCTGGTGCGGAATATGAAAATCGTATTATGGTGCTTGTGCCTAGTGTTTCCGGGAATTTATAAATCATATCAATATTATATGATACCTTATTTGTTGGCAGAAAACAGCAGCCTATCCTGTGAGCAGATATTTGCGATATCCAAGCAGATGACAAGGCAACAGAAATTTGATATATTCGTTTTGAACTTATCATTTGTTGGCTGGTACTTCTTGGGCGCATTATTATTCGGGGTTGGTCAGATCTTCGTAGATCCATACTGCAGTGCTACCGATGTAGAGTTGTATTTAGCAAGACGCTCCGTATATGGGAAAGAAAGCAGTTAATGTTTGAAAATGATGAAGATAGATGAATGTAGGTACGGGAGGTGCCATCATGGGATTGTTTCTGAATGTTCCTTATGAAGAGAAGGATGAGGCAAAGGCTTTGGGGGCTAAATGGAACCCTAGGGCAAGAAAATGGTATGCCGATGTTCCCCGACAGGATTACTTAAAATTTGCGAAATGGATTTTGAGAGACACTGACAACACAGTGATCGCAACAGAATATATTTTTATTGTTGAAGGTCAAAGATCCTGTTGGAATTGCGGCAGGTCAACAAGGCTTGTTGGGCTGGGTATTGGTGAACATATACACATGTTTGATGATGGTGATGGACCGCAATTTGAAATAATGGAGGACTATGTTGATGCCGGAGAGGAACTGCATCTTGCATGGACAGATCGCGAAGATGAAATTCCACCCAAAGTGCGAAAATATTTGAAAGAGAAATACTCTGTTAAAACAGGATATTCCAAAACCATACATAGAGATTGTTTTGCAAATCATTGTGATCACTGCGGTGCGTTACAGGGGAATTTCTTTGTTTTTCAAGAGACAGACAGTCCTTTGAATCTTATGGCTGAAGGCGATGAACTGATCAAGCGGGCAAGCAAGCTAAAAGTTTTTATGATACCGATTGACGATGACTTGCAGCTGAACTGGGATGTTGGGTTTGGCTCCACTGATTATGCATATTTCAAGTACGGACATTGCGAAGAGCTTATTTTATCAAGCGATCCAGAGAATGATTATATTTCATATGAAGAGCTTTATGACTTGTAAAATGAGGATCAGCCTATGGGGTAGAGGAAAGGTGCGGATGATTGATTTTCTTCGCTGTCTTACAGCTAAAACCCTAATTGGCAATATTTACAGAGTATTTGGGTATACCGATAAAATGGTCTATTTATAGAAAGGATGAGAAGCATGCAAATTGAAACAGTAATCGAAAGAATCAAAGCATATCACAAAGGAAGTGTGCAGGGGAAAGAGATCGATCCGGCAACGACAAGAGATCAAGTGCTGTATGGTGATGTGAAACAGGAGTGCACAGGGATTGTAACCACGTGCTGGGCAACGGCAGAGGTAATCGCAAAAGCGGCGGAATGCCATGCGAATCTGATCATTGCCCATGAAGCGTTGTTCTGGAATCATGGGGATCATACGGATTGGTTAGCGGAAAGTGAAAATAAAACCTATCTGCGCAAAAAGGAGCTGTTAGATCGTTATGGTATTGTTGTATGGCGCAATCACGATTATATCCATTCCGGCATACCGATGAAGGATGGAAGCTATACAGATGGTATTTTCTATGGCGTTGCAGATACGCTTGGATGGTGTGACCATATTGTGGAGGATCCGGCATGCCCGCTTGCTTATGAAATCGAGCCAATGAAGGCGAAGGATTTGACACAGCTGATCTTGGACAAGTTTCATTTAAACGGAGCTAGGTTAATCGGAGACCCTGAAACAGTTGTAAAGCGGATTCAGATCCCATTTCATGTGCTTGGAGATGACCGAGAGCTGATTGAGCGCTGTGATAAGGAAGATATCGATTGTCTTCTTGCGATGGAGATGGTGGACTTTACTGTTGCAGAGTATATCAGAGATGCGAGCATGCTGGGACAGGGAAAGGTCATTATCAGTGTCGGACATTTTAATTTAGAGGAACCGGGCATGAAATACATGCTGAAGTATATGGATCAGGCAATCGGTGAACGTATACCGTGTTGGTTTGCTCAATCCGGTGATACCTATCATTATATTACGAAGAAATAGATACGCTTTCACACTAATATGCCATGTGAATTCATAGGATGCAACAAAATACGATGCTTGAAAAAGACGGTAAGGGAATATCGTCTTTTTCTGTATGTACGACTTTTGTGTATGAACTGCTGGATTCTTATAGTATCACTTCCGTTGCATGGAATGAAAAGTGTTGAAAAAAAGAAAAAAACAGTTGACATATAAAACTATGTTTGGTATTATTATAAAGCGCTCGAAAGGGCGTAATCGGTCTTTGAAAACTAAACAGGAAACGTCAATTTCAAAAAAAAGCGATATCCAAGAGATATCCGGAAAACGAAAGAAAACGCAAAAGAAGCGTTAGAGCTAAATCAAATGGAGAGTTTGATCCTGGCTCAGGATGAACGCTGGCGGCATGCCTAAT
>CANPNQ010000104.1 GCA_947575425.1 uncultured Erysipelotrichaceae bacterium | reverse complement strand
TGCGCTGGCAATCGCAACTTTCTTTGCGATCTTTGTCGGACGGATCTTATTTGGCGGATTTGGTCAGAATATCTTCAATCCGGCTGCGGTCGGATTTGCGATCATCTTTGCCAGTTTTGCCGGAGCGAAGGTAGCGGATGTGGCAACTGCCGCAACACCGACAACTGTAATTGCTACGGAGTATAACTGGCTGACGATCAATGATACGATGATCAAGGCATTGCTTGGCAAATATGATCTGTGGACGCTGTTCAGCGGATGGTATCCAGGGGCTCTCGGTGAGACATGCACGCTGTTATTATTGATCTTAGGTGCTGTGCTGGTGATCCGCAAGGTGATCGACTGGCGTGTGCCGGTGATTTATTTGGGATCTATCTTCGTGCTGACAAGCATTTTGGCTTTATTGGCAGGAATGAACGTGAGTAACTTTATTTGGTACCCGCTGTATCATTTATGTACGGGCGGTGCGGTATTCGGTGCGGTATTTATGTTAAGCGATCCGGTGAGCTCACCGACAAGTAAAATGGGCAAATGCGTCTTTGCGCTGGGAGCCGGCATCATTACGGTATTGATTCGTGTGCTGGCAAATGCACCAGAAGGATGTATGTATTCCATTTTGATC
Organism: uncultured Erysipelotrichaceae bacterium; assembly: GCA_947575425.1. Lineage (GTDB taxonomy): Bacteria > Bacillota_I > Bacilli_A > Erysipelotrichales > Erysipelotrichaceae > C-19. Next base: position 4,544 of record CANPNQ010000104.1, on the reverse strand, counting down.
ATGAATATGTTAACACCGGCGATCGAGCAGGCATTCTCCGGCAAACAGCTGGCAATGCGTAAAAAAGCATGGAGTACCTTGGGCGTATTGAGCGTGCTTGGGGTAGCGACGATGGTGTTAGCCAATATGAAAATCGAACCGGCAGAACCGATTGTACCGGAAAAGCCGAAAACGGTGATGATCGCGATGGATGACAGCTATACCGCTTCCTTGAATGCGACATTAGATGGCAGCGTACAGAATGAGGATGGCACTACGACCTATACGGTAACCGCAGAAGGCTTTGCGGCTAAGGAAGGTCCGAATATGCCGGATTACGGTCATCCCTTTGATCCCAACGTATTCGAGATCACGATTGCCGCAGATGGCAAGACGATTGTTTCCTTAACACCGACGGTGATCAAAGATACACCATATATCGGTGATAAGATTTTAAATCAGAAGTTCTTGAGTCAGTTTGAGGGCGCAGATATCTCCACGCTGAATGAGGTGGCGAAAAATGATGTGGTTTCCGGAGCGACGTTCTCTGTGAAATCCGCGATGCGTGCCCTTCTGGAAGTCAAGAAGACGCTTGGATATTAGGAGGTAAGCAGGTATGAAAAAAGTATTGCACTTGACCTTGTTCTTAGCTCTGGTCGCAGCGATTGCAGGCGGGGCTTTGGCATTGGCCAATTCCTTGACTGCCCCCATCGTCGCAGCGAATGCACTGGCAGCGGAAAAAGAGAATTTAGCGCTGATCTTCCCGAATGCGGGAGATGATGATTTTGAAGAAATCACCGTCAAGGATTCAGAAACAATCGAGAAGATCTTTCAGGTAAAAGGGGAAGGCACAGTATTTAAAATGCAGGTTACCGGCTATAAGGAAGGTACCAGCTTTATGGTAGCGCTGGATGACAATGCGGTCGCAGATGATTCGTTCCGTGATTCTTTGATCGGGAAGAATGCCGAGGCAGATACACTGGATATTATCAGCGGTGCGACGGTATCTTCACGACCGGTTGTCGATGGAATCAATGAGGCAGGCAAGTACCTGTTAGAAAATGTAAAGTAGGAGGGTCAGCGAATGAATCGTAAAGAAAATTTCACTGCCGGTTTCATCCGTGAAAATCCGGTATTCGGCTTGTATCTCGGTTTATGCTCGACCTTGGCGATTACGACCACATTAAACAATGCGATCGGTATGGGTGTTGCGGTTATTCTTGTCTTAGTTATGAGCAATGTGATCATCTCATGTCTGCGCAAGGTAACGCCAAGCGAGATTCGCATACCAGTGTATATCGTAGTCATTGCAACCTTGGTTAAAATCATTCAGATGTTAATCAAGGCATATGCGCCGGCATTAGACAGTGCGCTTGGTGTATTCATTCCTTTGATTGTCGTCAACTGTATCATTCTAGGACGGGCAGAAGCCTTTGCGTCTAAAAACGGGATCTTTGATTCCGCGCTGGATGGTCTTGGTATGGGGCTTGGCTATACGGTATCAATCATCGTGATGTCCGCCATTCGTCAGCTGTTGGCAACGGGTATATTGTCTTTTGAGAATCCCTTCCATATGGATCAGGTGATTTTCTCGCTGAAGCTGATCCCTGAGGATTATGTGATCTCTATGTTTTCTCAGCCCTTTGGCGCATTTATCACCTTTGCATTTTTAGCAGGCGCTTTGGCTGCGTATAAAAATCATCAAAACGCCAAGGAAGCAAAAAAGGAAGCAGAAGCGAAAAAGCAGGCGGCTCAGCTGGCAAAGGAGGCGAAGTAAATCATGGATCTCGGTAATTTGTTTGTGTTGTTTATCACCTTTACATTGATTAACAACGTAATCTTGAATCAGTTCTTGGGTATTTGCCCGTTTATGGGTGTATCTAAGAAAAGCAGCTCTGCCATTGGTATGGGCGCAGCGGTTACCTTTGTCATTGTTGCGGCATCCTTGGTAACCTATGCATTGTATTATTGGGTGCTGGAACCATTAAAGCTGGAATATATGGATCTGATTACCTTTATTCTAGTCATTGCCTCTTTGGTACAGCTGGTGGAAATGGTGATCAAGAAAATGAGCCCTGCTTTGTATAAGGCATTGGGTGTGTATCTGCCTTTAATTACGACCAACTGCGTTGTGTTGAATGTTACATTGAACAATATTTCCGAAGGCTATACCTTTGCGGAAATGCTGACATATTCCATTGCAATTCCGGTCGGCTTTACCTTGGTGCTGTATATCTTCTCCACCATTCGTGAGCGTTTGGATTCCAGCAATGTGCCTACAGCGTTTCAAGGCAATCCGATCGCATTGATCGTTGCCGGCATTATGGCGCTTGCCTTTAGCGGATTGGCAGGTCTTGTAGAATTTACGCATTGTTATATTATCTGAATCATAAAACACCGCTGCCTGAGGGCTGCGAGAATATCAAAGCGGAATGCGAAGGATGCCATGATTCCTCATGTGCGATGCATCCCTCGCATGATGCGTAGGAAAGGATGGACAATATGGAAGCGATATTGATTGCGATCGCCATGATGCTGGTGCTGGGTGCGGTCTTAGGCTTGGGACTTGGCGTTGCGGACAAATATTTGCAGGTGGAAGTGGATGAGCGTATCGAAACGGTGACTGCGATGCTGCCAAACTATAATTGCGGCAGCTGCGGTTATGCCGGCTGTTCCGGTTTGGCAGAGGCGTTGGTTACCGGTGAAGTGAGTGTTGTAGGCACTTGTCGTCCTTGCAAGGCGGATCAGAAAGCGAAAATCGCCGAATATCTGAATACGACACCGGGACCGGATGGTACCTGCGTGAAGGTAAAGGCATAAGGCGCTTTTCGATCAAAAACGGATAAATGAAAAATTCAGTTATCGTATGAAAAATAGACAGGATATGTGCATGGATCTTATCGATCAGGCAAGTGCTCCTGTCTTTTTTTGTATTTATGGATTTGGATGATGTAGAGATGGTGGACAAGAATTGGTAAGCGGTATATGGGGGAGGAGAGAGGTTAATTGTGATATGATTGGTTGGAATGGGAAGATACAGCTCTTGCTGCTTGCTTGCGACGCCATTGCTTGCGGTATTGTAAGGGGGTAAGCCGATATTGTTTGGCAAAGCGCTGTATGAAATATGAGGTGGAGGAAAAGCCGCTTCGCAAAGCGATTTCTTTGATAGAACAGGAACTATTGCGTAAGTGGGATAGGGCATGATACAGGCGAATCCTATTCAGTGTATCAAAGATGGTCATTCCTGTTTGTTTTTTATACAGATGAGCCAAGGCATAGGGATTGCGATGGAAATGGACAGCCACTTCCTCCAAGGTGATGTGCTCATCGTAATGGGAATCCAAATACGAGGTAATTGCCTCATGATCTAAACGCTCCTCTGTGAATGCGCTGAGTTTGATGGAACCTTCCAAGCGCTGAAGCAGCGAAAAAAACAGTGTACTGCTTAAAGTACATAACCATTCTTTCAAATAAGGAAGCTGAGTCATTGATGATTGCTTCAGCGCTTTTAGTGTCTCTGTTTCCAATTCATTGAAATCAATTAAAATACAATCGTTGTTTGCCAGTACATGATAATTGTCCATTTTCCATTCCCAAATGGAAAGCTCCATTTGATGGGATGGCTCAAAAATAAAATCATTGGGCATTGTCAACAGCGCTGCCTCAGGCGCTATGAGATCATGGTCTCCTTGTGCGCTCTGTATATGCAGAAGCCCTTTGTTTAATTGAATCAAGGTAATTCCGACAGGGGTGAAATGCGTATGCGTTGTGATTGTTTGACAGCGGTGGCACAGTTGCCCTGCCTGCGTAAGAATAGATTCTTTTTTCATATCGTATCTCCCTTTTTGCATTGTGCGGTAAATGTGGGCTGTCCTCTTGATTTCCATATGATTGGTAATATTATAAAGAAGGAAATCATCATTGGCAAGTTGGTTTCTCAGTTTTTATTGTATTTTCTTGTTTATGGCTGTTATGCGCTTAGATACATAAGGAAAAAGAAGGGGAGCGAAAAGGTCGATGGAATCGTGTTCTGCTTTTTTTCGATCTATTCTTGATATAAAATAATCTGTTATGCCTGTGTGAAAAGCAAGAAAGCAGAAATTACTATTGATATTGTTCATAAATGATGATAAAATAATTATAAATGAACGTTTATTTTGGTTTTAATTGCGATTTATAACGTAAAATGAGTTAAAATCTATATAAATTGTTCTAATAAATCTCAAAGGAGGCTATATGAAAACAAAACAAAGAGTCTTATTAACTCCCGGACCACTGACCACAAGTGATGAAGTGAGAGAAAGTATGCTGGTGGATATGGGAACGAGAGATGCGGAGTATCAGGAATTATGTGAAGAAACACGATCCATGGTATTACAACTGGCGAATGCGAATGAGGTGGATTATACGGCGATCTTTTTACAGGGATCGGGAACCTATGGCGTGGAAAGCGTATTGAGCAGTGTTGTAAAACCGCAGGAAAAGGTTTTGATCTTATCGAATGGTGCTTATGGTGAGCGGATGGCACAAATCTGTGACAAGGCGCACATTTCTTATGATATCAA
>CANPNQ010000103.1 GCA_947575425.1 uncultured Erysipelotrichaceae bacterium | reverse complement strand
TTGGCTTCATTTAATCACCCCATTCAAATGTAATACCATGCATTTCCAGCATGGTCTGATAAATCTTTGGCAATGGATAAAAGCGCTCTGTGGAAAGATTATTTTCATAGATCAGCTGCTTTTGCGGCTGAGCGTTTTCATCATTCCAAAACAATGCGACCTCACCGATCCAACGCTTCATTCTTCCTTTGACCTCCATTGCCATTGGTACGATGCACATCTGTACATAGTCATGAATCGTTGACAGTAAATGCGCATCGTTTTTCTGATTCGACAGCTGAAGCATGCGCTGCGGCATTAGCAGCGCACTTTTCACATGCAGAGTAGTGAGTACCCGCGAGCAGCCGGATAAAATAAGAAACAGATCATCGATCGCCTTGTCTCTTACCTCCTGAAATACCACATAATCGGAATTATCACGCAGTACCGATGCGGCACATTGGGTATAATTTATCACATCGTTGACGATGTATTGGGAGATCAGACGCTGCGGATATAATTCCTGCATATGCATCTCATCGTTTTCCGCGATAATGGCAATCGAGGTATCTGACGATAACAGAGATAAGGCAGAGCGAGTCCATTGGGTTTTACCGCTGCCCCGCTCTCCGCCAAACACATAGGACCATTTCAGCTGATTTGCCAAGCGAAGCAGCTGAAAAATCTTAGGATAAGCCTGTTCCTTCACCTGTAAGGCGATCGGATTCTTACGGATAGAGAGCCAACAATGTGATCCCATCACCGAGCTGTGTACCCCATGAATACGCAGACCATCCATCGTTCCATCCATGATTGGCTTGTGATAGTTGAATTCTCGATCAATCTGCGGATAATTACAGATGCGATTGAGCATGTGTTCCAGATAGCCGGCTTCTAAATCGAGAACCTTGTATCTTCCTTTTTCCTGATGCGTTACATAGACACAGCCGGAATTGGTGTCGATGTCTGTGATTTTGGGATCCTCCACATAGGGCTGTAACAGTCCAAAATCAAACATAGGCGCTATTCTACCTCAGTGTCGGTGCCGATCACCTCACTCCATAGCTCATTGCTGGCCTTTGTGGTATTGTTTGCGGTTTCATTGGAATAGGTTTTTCCGAAAGCGATAAATACGACTGCCACAAGGATGACAAAAAAGATCTGTACTGCGGTTTTTGGTGCTAATTCCATAATCGTTTCTCCTTTTGGGGGTTGCCCATCTGTGCTTTTTTAGCGGAAGCATAACCGTTGTTTGGGATATTTAACGCATACCCTTTTCACATCACTTACCATCCATGGTCGGACTCCTTTGAATCGCGTTCAACCAATAAGGTGCGATGCAAAGCACTGCTTGTCACCTTGCCATTGTTATGGGCATATTGCTCCGTAATACTGACATCCAACAAGCCCTTATCGCTTGCCTCATGTACAATCACGGTGATCGTCCCATCCCCGTTGACATTCTCAGCCAAGTTGCGAATCAGCTCACTGCGCATATCCTGTTCGCTCATCTCGTACATTGAGGCAATATCAGAAGCCTTTAAGGTATTACGCATACTGATCGAAAGCGCTTCTTCTATCTCCTCTTTGCGCTCATTGGCATTGAGGACATCGGTGATCATGAATAAGGTACAGGTAAACATGAAAAACAATCCGGCAAACTGAATTAAAGACTTCATTCGCTACCTCCGCTGTGGCGCAAGTGCGCAAATTGTGTGTAAAAAGCTTCATCACTTTCCTTGGAAAAATCATGAGTATCATTGAATTGCCTAATTTGACGGATTGCCTCCTCATCCAGTACCCATACCTCCTTTTGTACAGGTGTGCTTAGAATCTGTTGTAGGAGTTGGGCATAGGCATCCTCGCGCCATATGCTTTGCGGTTTGAGTGTGTTCAGATAGGTGGAATCAATGAAGCGCAAATAAGCGCTCTGCTCCTCTGCATTTGGCGTGCGAGGCACAATGTGGATAATGGCTGTGGTTTGAGCAAGCTGAGCGACGCTGTCCATCACCTGATAGGTGATCGTATAGGTGCCTACCGTATGAGGCAGGATCGTATTCGCTGTAATCTCAACTTGATGCTTAAGGTCTCCATCCTCTTGATCATAAGCCTGAACATACTCCATCAGGCGGGCATCATCAATATCCTCATCCTCAAAGAACCAGCGATCCTGCGCTAAGATTTGCGGTGCTTGATCCCATATGGCATATAATGGAATCACGTCATGGTCCTGAGCAGTCAGATTTTTTACAATTTGCTCGTCCTGATAAGCAGTTCCTGTATCATCCGCCTTTCTGTTCCATCGGATAAAGCGATAACCGCTTCTCACATAGCCATTGGGATGTAATGGCTTTGCGACATCATAAGTATGAGTAGTGGATTCCGTATTGCCTCCGGTGGCACCATTGCCCAAATACTGGATCGTATAGGTATTAGGATCATATTGCGCAGTGATGATCCTATCCTTTTTTACCTCACAATAATCGAGATCCCATCCGCTAAAGTGATACCCCTCTCTTTGCGGATCCGCAGGTGGTGTGGCACACGCATCCTGATCCACGATCTCTTTCTTTAAAATGGTTTTATCCCAATCCTGAAAGGTCACGGTATAGGTACGCCGCTTGACGTTCACATAGCGATAGCCGCAAGCGCTGTTTCCGGCCTGATCCCTTGTACAGCATTTGATGCGGTAAACACCGGGATTATCCATCGCTTTCCAATTCACAATCTCCCAAGAACCGTGATTTCCCTGTTTCGCTACCTCCGAAATGGCAGCGTTTTGACTAATGGGAACATCGACATAGGAAGCGACGCGCTGTGGCTGTTCATCCTCATCGCTGTAAAAGAAACCGGTACTTGTCGCCTGTTTGTTTCCTTCACTGTTTCCCCTCGCACCATCGGTATATAATGACTGCCAAGTGCGAATACCTTTGGAAATATCCCCCTGAGTCCATTCTCCATCAATACCATGAACCACCGGGTCGTGACCAAAGCGGGGGATATGAATCCTAATCACAGCATCTCCTGTTCCAGCATCACCACCCTGTCCTTCCATCATCAAATAGTTCGTTCCGCTAACCAAGGTTGTCTCAAACCAAGTATCACGCTGGTAGACACCGGGATTGCGTATACCGTTATACTTTGTGAAATCACCGATATACTTGCGGTTGTATAAGCGATTGGATAAATACACCCGATCCGTCATAATTTCGGCATAATTGTAGTTTACCGTAAAATACTGACCAATGTTATAAGTGGCAGTTTCACTCCTGCGATCATAACTTTTTAAAATCGCCTGATAGAAAAACTCAATGTGTGAACCGACGCTTGTCATATGCCCGCCATCGCTCTGTTCGATAAAAGAAGGCGGTGGATTGATCGACGCTTGGATCGTGATTCCGCTTGTGATGACACTGCCAAGTCCAATAAAAAAGATACAGAAGTATTTCCGTATCTCATTCCATTTCTGTTTTAACAATTCTTATCAACTCCTTTTTATGGTTTTTTTATATAAGCCCACCATGTGCCATCCGGCAGTTGTCTCATAAAGCCAACCGCAAGATACCATTCTGAATCGGGATTATCCGTATAACTAGCAATCCATGCATCTGCTTCATCAAAAGACGAAAACTTTCCTTCCATCGCTCCTTCCGGCGCAACTGGCTTGTAGCCCTGCGGAGGCTGTGTGCTTCCCTGATGATTCCCTTGCGATGGATGTTGTGTTGGCGCCGCATTGGAAGCATGATTGCCTTGGGCAGTAGTTTCACCTCCCTGTGCAGGTAACAAACTCGGCGTCTGATAGATAACTTTAATCTCTAAAGGATCGCTTTCATTTCCTGCGCTGTCCTTTGCACGAATGGGATAAGTGATTTCCTGCGCTTCCATTGGGATCTCCTTCACCACACGCATAGGCGCAAATTCCTGATCATAGTTATCACTCACCGTAATTGCCGCATCAATGGTTTGATTGATCTCTTCCAACGATGTATTCAAAGGAAAGACAAACTCACTGGGATCCGCCTTCAGCTGCGGCTTGATACGATCGCGTACATCTACATGAAGCACATAATCTATGTCACGATAAGAAATCGTCACATCATACATGCCGACCTTCTTTACATCGACGACATCCCAATTCGCAATGGCACGCTCCGGATGCTTCATGCCCTGTACATACTTGGTGACATCGTGATCCATCTCGGTATTGACATCGATAATGATACTGTCATTGGGCATACTTACTTCTTCTTGATTCAATCCCCATATGCCAAAGCCAAGCACGATCACAAGCAAAGCGATGCCAGCAACGATGATGCTCCCTTTGTGTTCCCTGATCCAATGCATTCCCTGTTTCATCTGACTTCCTCCCTCCTTTTCCTCTATTGTAATTTTCCTCCATTCTGTTTATGAAGAAATCAAAGCCATCACAAAAGAAAACACAAACAATAGGAATACAAATATCAAAATTGCGATGACATATTTCTTCGATATTTGCATCCAATGCTTGTGAATTTGTCGAAAACGATTCATCTTATCACCCTCCTAGTAACTCCCTATGACACCATCATACGCTATCTCCCGCCATTTGTAAATAAAAAATGGGAGAGTCTCTGCTTTTCTGCATAATTTCACCTCCATGCAAAAAGCAATCCTATTCAGATTGCCTCTTGCCTATTCTTTGACACTACTATTATAGCACATAACTTTGCCCATGACACACTCAATTTTTGGTCAATTCATGGTCAGTTTAGAGTCAAATTTGTTTCACTTTTTTCATTTTTTTACATCGGTTCATCGATCTGTCATTCCAGCAATGGATAATGATACTTATCTCATTATTTCCCGGGTGATATTACTTCATCAGCTTTGATCCACCCGAAAAAGTAGAGAGGACATTGGTGGAATAGGAATAGATCATGCTTGCCTGTTGGCGCTGACGCTTCAATGCCAAAGCGATGAGCTGGTCCAAGAGAGCGGAAAAAGAGATTCCTTTTGGCTCAAACAGGTAGAAGGAAAGAGAACCGGGGATGGTATTGATCTCATTGACATAGAGCTTGTGTTTCCCGTTATCCCATAAAAAATCAATACGCACCACACCGCTTGCCTGCAAATGGTGAAAGGTGCTGAGGGATAGCTCTTCCATTTCCTTTTGCATATCCGCGCTCAGTTTTGCGGGAATGATGCGGCTGGTCGATACGATACCCTTGCTTTTCGCATTACCTTCATACTTATCATGATAAGATAAGATTTCATCCCCCTTGAATACTTCCTCCAC
>CANPNQ010000102.1 GCA_947575425.1 uncultured Erysipelotrichaceae bacterium | reverse complement strand
AAAGGACGGGAAACAACATGGCAAAAGTAGGAAAGAAATACGCTGAAGCTGCGAAAAAAGTTGACCGCTCCAAGACTTATTCCGTAGAAGAAGCAATCAAACTGGCAAAGGAAACAAACTATGCAAAATTCGATGCATCCGTTGAGGTAAGCTTCCGCTTGAATGTGGATCCTCGTCATGCGGATCAGCAGATTCGCGGTGCGATGGTATTGCCGCATGGAACCGGGCGTACGCAGCGTGTATGTGTGATCGCAACCGGACCTCAGGAACAAGAGGCAAAGGATGCAGGCGCTGATTATGTTGGTGGTAAGGAGCTATTGGATCAAATCGCCAAAGGCTGGTTTGAATTTGATGTGATCGTTGCGACACCGAACATGATGGGCGAATTGGGTAAACTAGGACGTATCTTAGGACCGAAGGGCTTAATGCCAAACCCGAAAACCGGAACGGTAACGATGGACGTTGCCAAAGCGGTAGAGGACATCAAAAAAGGAAAAGTGGAATACCGTGTCGATAAGGAAGGCAACATCAATCTGTTAATCGGAAAAGTAAGCTTTGAGGAAGCACAACTGGTGGATAACTTCAATGCGATCTACAATACGATCGCCAAAGCACGCCCCGCTGCTGTAAAGGGTGTCTATATGAAAAATGTCGTTGTCTCCACAACGATGGGTCCCGGAATCAAAGTTGCCAAAGACTAAAGGAAACCTTGACAATTCGAGGCAAAGTGTTTACAATAATGCTTGCTAATGATATACCATAGACAGTAACGGCCATTTTAGGCTTAATCATGTTACCGAGGTAGAAAGTAAAAATAACGCAATTATGCATACTTTCGTCCGCGCTTGTGTCTATGAGTGCGGACGTTTCTTATGCGGACGCTTCTGGTATATTATTACAATAACAAACAGGAGGTGTAAAGATGAACGAGGCTATCATCAACAGCAAAAAGGCTATTGTGGCTGAAATTGCCGACAAGATGAAAGAATCCCAGTCAACGGTCGTAGTGGAATACCGCGGCTTGAGCGTTGCGGAGGTTACAAAGCTTCGCCGTGAGTTGCGCGCTGAAAACGTGGATTTCAAGGTGTACAAAAACTCCTTGGCACAGCGTGCGGCACAGGAAGCAGGCGCCGAAGATCTGGTTAAGGATCTGATCGGACCGAATGCGATCGCATTTGGTGAGGACGCAGTGGCTCCGGCAAGAGTTTTGGCAAAATTTGCTAAAGATCACGAAGCATTGGTACTGAAAAGCGGAATCGTTGAGGGTAAGGTAGTGGGATTGGATACGATCCAGAAATTATCCGTACTGCCAAACCGCGAAGGCATGATCGCAAAATTCATGGGTTGCCTGCAATCGCCGGTACGCAAATTTGCATGTGCATTCAATGCGGTAAAAGAACAAAAAGAAGGCGCGCAAGCGTAATCACACAAGCTGATAGGAGGAAAAAATCATGGCTAAATTGACAAAAGAAGATATTTTGGCTTACTTGGAAGAAGCAACTATTTTGGAGTTAAACGACGTAATTGAAGCGATTGAGGAAAAATTCGGCGTATCTGCCGCAGCACCGGTGGCTGTTGCCGCTGTCGCTGATGCAGGCGCAGCCGCAGGACCGAGTGAGGTAACCGTTACCTTGACTGACATCGGCGCAACGAAGGTTGCTGTCATCAAGGCAGTACGTGAGATTACAGGCTTAGGCTTGGTAGATGCAAAGGGCTTGGTAGACAAGACTCCGAGCGTAATCAAGGAGAACATCAAGCCGGAAGAGGCAGAAGAGATCAAAGCAAAATTGGTCGAAGCTGGCGCAACCGTAGAAGTAAAATAAGACCTTACTTCTCAAAAGCGATGCCCAAAGGGCAGGAAAAACACAAAGACTTTACAATCACAAGGACCCTGCAAAGGGTCTTTGTCTATCCAAAGGCGGGGTATGATGAATACACATTATTTTACCGACAATCGTCATTTGCGTGAAAACCGGAAGGAAATCTCTTTCCGGTTTTGGTGTTTTACTTTGCGCTTTACCACAGACAATGGGGTATTTTCCAAGGATGGTGTGGATTTTGGGACAAGAGTATTGCTTGATACTCTGATGGCACATCAAGATGAACTGGGAGAGGAACTGCTGGATGTGGGCTGCGGCTATGGTGTGATCGGCATCTGTATGAAAAAAGCATTTCCCAACAAGCAGGTGACAATGATCGATGTGAACCCACGTGCAGTGGAGCTTGCCAAACGCAATGCTTCCATCAATGAGACAGAGGTTCATCTTTTCGTCTCCGATGTATATCAGGAAATCAATGGGAATACTTATAGTGACATCATCACCAATCCACCCATTCGTGCCGGAAAAACAGTGATCTATTCCATCTTTGAACAGGCATATGAACATCTTCTTGACAATGGCAGATTATGGATTGTCATCCGCAAGGCACAGGGAGCGCTCAGCGCTCAGCGCTTTGTGGCATTGATCTTTGGAAACTGTGAGATCATTCAGAAAGAAAAAGGCTATATGATCTTGCAGGCAATCAAAAACCAATCAAATCAAAAGGGACACTGACGAGCAATCAAATAGCAATGCTCCCTGCCGATCCAACCGCTATCCTGATAGAAGCACAGCGGGCAAATCAGACAAACAACCACCTACATAGGAACTCATAGATTCATAGAAAGAAAAAAAGACACCTTTTGTCGAAACAGCGCAGATCCATGCCATAAAACCAAAAACTGTAAAAAACAAGGGTCAAAAGGCAAAAAAACATTGACATCTTGACAATCTATTGATATTATAATAAATTGCAGAATACTAAAAATTATAATGGCATCTCTTGCCCTATTTTTAGTCGTATCAACATCACAGAAAGGATGGCGTACATGGACAACAAACAGCCTTATCGTATTGTCGCCTCAGGTAAAAAAGCCGAGCGCAGGGACTATTCCAAGGTCAGTGGAAATCTTGAATTGCCAAATCTGGTAGAGATCCAGACCAATTCCTTTGAATGGTTCAAAAACGAAGGGATCGGAGAGGTTTTCAATGAAATTTATCCGATTACCAACTATGGTGGAAACATCAAACTGAAATTTATCGACTACGAATTCCAAGAACCGAAATATACAGCAGAACAGTCGCAGTATCGTGAATGCAACTTTGCCGCCCCCTTGAAGGCGCGCATGGAGTTGGAGATCACGGACAATGCGACCGGCGAAGTGATGAACAAATGGGAGGATGTATTCCTCGGTGATTTCCCATTGATGACAGAGACAGGTACCTTTATCATCAACGGCGCAGAGCGTGTTATCGTATCACAGATCGTACGCTCTCCGGGTGCTTATTTCTCCACCGGCTATGAAGAAAAAACCGGAAAGGAATCCTATGCCTGTGAATTGATCCCAAGCCGCGGGACTTGGCTGGAGTTCATGACCGAATTAAAGAAAACGACCAATGGTCGTCTTTTGAGCGTGAGTGTAGATCGCAAGCGTAAAATGGCATCCTCTGTATTATTTAAGGCATTGGGTATGTCCTTGGATATGGATCGCAGTGATGATACCAAAGATACCACACAGATCAAGGCTTTTTTAGCGGCACTTGGCAGAAAGGTCGTTGAAGATATTCCTCAAGATGAGGAAGAACGCGACTTTATGAATCTGTATTTAACCATGTACGATACGTTCTTCGGTAAATACGAGGAAATTGAGCATACGCTGTTAAGCGATAAAGTGAAAACAACACAGGAAGCACTGCTTTCCATCTATGAGAATCAGCGTTCTGATGAGATTCCGACCCTAGAGGGTTCCATTACCTTAATGAATGCGAAATTCTTTGATCCACGCCGTTATGACTTGACAAAGGCAGGACGCTTCAAGCTGCGCAAGAAATTAAATGCGATCAACCGCTTAGAGAAAAACCGTCTGGCACAGGATATTTTAGGTGTGGATGGCAGCGTGTTTATGGCAAGCGGAACGAAGATCAACCGCGATGAGCGCAATGCGCTGCGTCAGGAGCTGGCAAAGGGCATGCATATGAGCGCATTCCCGTTCAATCCGTTATTTGCGCATCCCGATGCAGTGGTTGTAGATACATCCAATGGCTTGGGCTTGGTCGGTCGTGTTTTGGCAAACGATGTGGAATTATCCGATACTACATTATATGAAGGCATGATTCTGACTGAGGCAGATGCTGCGAAGCTGGAAAAGGAAGCCGCAAAGATCAGCGTTCATGGCGGGGTAATTGCGCAGAAGGTGAAGCTGAGTCAGGAATGTGTCAGTGCGGTGCTGAACTATGGACAGCGCATGTACGTGCTGGGACGTTTGAGCGATGCACAGGGCAAAGACTTGTGCAACGAAGATGGCGAACCGTATGCAGAAGGCTATACGCCACGCAAAAAGAATCATGCGCTGGCAGCCCGTGATGTGGAAGCGATCAAGCATATGGTAAATGATGGCGCAGAGGTTTATGCATGGTTAGTCGGCGCGGCTGTTCAGGAAATCTATGTGCGCACCGATGATGATGCAGTGATAAAGGTGATCGGTAATGATCCTTATGCCAATAAGCACACCATTACCATTTCCGATATTTATGCACTTTATTCCTATAACTTGAATGTAATGGACGGTGTCGGTGATACCGATGACATCGATATGCTGGGCAATCGCCGCATTCGTTCTGTCGGGGAATTGATTCAAAATCAGTTCCGCATCGGTTTAAGCAGAATGGAGCGCGTGGTAAAGGAGCGTATGTCCATTGCGGACACTGCGACCTTAACGCCGAAAAAACTGACGAATATTCGTCCCTTGACCGCTGCGATCAAGGAGTTCTTCTCCTCCTCTCAGCTGTCTCAATTCATGGACCAGCAGAATCCGTTGGCAGAGTTGACGAACAAGCGTCGTATATCAGCCTTGGGACCCGGCGGATTGACAAGAGATCGTGCCGGCTTTGAGGTACGTGACGTTCATTCCTCTCACTATGGCAGAATCTGTCCGATCGAGACACCGGAAGGACCCAATATCGGTTTGATTTCCAATCTGACCTCTTATGGAAAGATCAATGAATATGGATTTATTCAAACCCCCTACCGTTTGGTAAATGCGGATGGTACGGTACAGGAGGAAGCCATTTACTTGTCGGCGGATGAGGAAGCCGACTATGTGATCGCACAGGCCAATGAGGTCGTTGGCGGTAAATTAGTCAATGATCAGGTTGTTGCCCGTAAAGGCGGCGATACGATCATCGCCCGCAGAGAAGAGGTAGAGCTGGCTGACGTCTCTCCGAAACAGATCGTTTC
>CANPNQ010000101.1 GCA_947575425.1 uncultured Erysipelotrichaceae bacterium | reverse complement strand
AATTCATCAAAGAATGCATTTTGTAGGGTCAAAAAGGTATCGCTGTCCTTAAGCCCCACCGGGATCTGATCGATCTCGCAGACTCTTACACATTGCTTGGTCGTGCTTGTTACAATGATTTCATCTGCTTTCATCAATTCATCGATAGGATAGGATGCTTCGCATACCGCAATGCCCATCCGTTTGCTTAATTGAATGAGACGGGAACGCGTGATTCCGGGAAGAATGAGATTGTTTAAGGGGGCGGTATACAGTGTTTTATCTTTCAGATAGAACAAATTACTGTGAGCGCATTCCGTTACGATTCCATTCCGATGCAAAACCGCTTCTTCACAGCCGTGATCTTTGGCAAGCTGGGAAGCCAATACATTCGGCAGCAGATTCAATGATTTAATGTCACAGCGCAGGGAGCGGATATCATCAACGGTTTTTAATTTATAAAGATGATCCTTCTTGGGCAGAAGGATTTGATCAATCATAATGAGCAGATTGCTTGGAGTATCAGGGGCAGGAAAAAGATGATTCCTTTTTGCGGTACCGCGGGAAACCTGCCAATATAAAGATAGGGATTCTCCCTCCACACGATCCACCATATCCTGTAACAATGCCTTTAATTGCTCTTTTGTACGATCAAAGGCGATGCGAACTTTTGTCAAATTATCATAGAAGCGATCGATATGCTCGTCAAACGCAAAAATAATCCCATTGCGCACGAGACATACCTCGTAAATCCCATCACCAAAATAATTGCTGCGATCATTCATCGGTATCTGCATCTGTTCCACAGCCGCGATGGCTCCGTTATAATAGCCTAAATTTTTCATACTGCGCTCCTCTTTTTCCTCACAGGGGCAATTCGTCATGTTTTCCATATGAGAAAACATTGGATTCATCCTTGTGCTAGTTTATATTATATAATATCTTTTTGATAAGTAAAGTATGTGTTTTGATTTATGCGAAAGACTTTTTCTTATGCACCAAAGCAATGGGAAATCGAGTAGTGCTGTCTATGAAATAAGGGATGAAGTCATCCCTTTGCTTCGCTTTCGCACTTCCTATGCCTTGCGCATATGCAGGTCGGATATACATGTATATGAAATTGATATCATTGGGCTGAAGCGTTCAAAAGTCATTCCTTACAGTCCCCTATGCAATCATTGAAATTTTTTTGATATGTTCATTTGATAAAATACAATTACAAATAAAGGGAGGGCAAAGTAATACATATGAAAGTATCAAATATATTTCGTGATCTCATTGCCACATTGATATCCTGTATGATGATTGCCATGGGAGTCGCTATGATCGTCACTTATGACTACGGTGCTGACCCGATCTCATTGTTTCAGTTGGGTATCAGTGAACAAAGCGGTCTTTCCTTGGGAGACGTCGCATTGGTTTATAACATCGTGCTTTTCATCATCGCATGGCGGATGAATCGATACAAGCTAGGGCTTGGGACCATTGTATATACGCTGTGCTTGGGCTGCTTGATCGACTGGTCTATGACGGTACTGCCACATTGTGAGGGAAGCATCACCCTTTGTCTGTTTATACTGGGACAGGGGCTGCTATGCTTTGGGACAGCCTCGCTGCTTTATATCAATGCGGGGATTTCCAGCTTGGATGCCATAATCGAGAAATTAAGATCAATTTTACATATCAATTATGGAGTGATCAAAGGAAGTTTTGATTTGCTATTTTCCCTGTTAGGAATCTTGATGGGCGCCAATGCACAATGGGGTTCAATCTATTTGGCTATGACCAGCGGCCTATTCATTGAACATATGCTTGTCGCTATGAATAAGAAGGTTTCCCCGCATGGATTTTTGAGATAGGGCAACATGGTAAGATGGAGGAGGATGCCTTATATGGATCATGTCGCAACGAGAAGCATCAAAATAAAAAAGAAGGTAAAAGGAAAAGATTCTCTTTTAATTAGAAGAAAGAGCGTGCGATATAAGAAAAAGAGGCGGCATGGATCGGAAATATCTTATGTGATACAGCCGCATAGGCTATCTGATCCGTATGATCTTGTCAATCGTTTACGTATTACTCCTTAAATTGCTGAAGAAACTCAAAAAATGTTTTTGTCTTGACGATTCTGCTCAACTTTTCCTTGTCACATAATGCAGTGATGATACCGTTATAGATCTTCATGAATTCCTTGCGGTTTTCATGACAAACGGAAAGCATCACGACGATGGGAATAATTTTTCCTTCTTCCCATTCGATTCCCTTTTCATTGATCAGCACGCAAAACATCGTTTTTTTCGCATTCATTTTTAAGGCGTGGGGAATCGCAAATTTTTCAAAGAAGCATGTTGAGGAAAGTGCTTCTCGTTTTTTCACCGAAGAGATAAACGTATCGTTTTCCAAACCGAAATCGATGATCTTTTGACCTAAAAATTCAATCGCTTCCTCACGAGTGGTAATGGTATCGCTGTTGATGAACAGATTTTCATGAAAATACGATATCAGAAGCTGATAAGATAAATTCTTTTCTTTTTCCTTCATCACCTGAAGGATGACCTCATTGACTTTGAATTCATCTGCCGGCGTATAGAACGGTGAGATGACAACGGTCTGCTTGCCGATGATATGCATTGGCTGCGTTGTAATCAATACATCGACATTTTGATTGAACAAGAGAGGATCGTTCATGCTTTTTCCAATAAGGATATGGATTCGCTCGTGAAACTGCGTCTGTAAATGCGCACTGATGTTTGCTTCTATCTGATAATAATCACTGCTGATAAGAAGCACATTGACCTGTGTTCTTTCCTTGGCATTGCGCTGTGAGGTGTTTTCAATCAAAAAACCGATGTGAATGGCGATATAACCGATCTCCTGCTCCAGTACATGAATATGAAAACACTCCGCAATCTTTTCCGCAACAAGCACTGCCACATCATAAATAAAGGGACTATTGAGTCGCACGCTTTCCAACAGATCATTGGTGACTTCCTGTTGATATCGAGAGCGCTTCAACAGCGCATTGATATGCAGCGCAAATCCGTATAACTGTTCCTTATAATCAATATCCAGCATGAAGTAATGAAAGGTTTCCATCAGGATCTCATCCATCTGATTGAGAAACTGCTCCGATATGATGTTATTTTGTTCCATCGGGTCATCAGTCAATAAGGGCTTGATCTGTCCAAGCAGAATGATGGCAATATAACTGATATCCTCCTTGGAGGGTTCTACCCGCCATAAAGTGGTATAAAAAGCGCATAGTTCTTTAGCGATCTGATAGGCTACATCCTCTTCACCGATATGGATATCCGAGGACAGTTCCATATAAAATCCTGTTTTCATGCGATGAAATGCGATCATCAGATTTAAGAGCATATTACTGAAATAAGGCTCATCAACCAAGCAGTTGTAATGATGGATCAGCCGTAAAACGAGGTTGCGCATCTGAGTTACATCGATATCCGAGAAATAGCCTTCCGGATCATAATTGCCCTGCATAAATGGCTTGATCTCAGAATTGATCAGATGAGAAATCAAGCGGCGCTTATTGAATTCACTGCCTTCAATATAAATGCGGTTGTCCTTGCGCTTGATGGACAATTGAAAGGAAGATAATAGGCGAGAATCAGATTTTAATTGCCTAAGCAGCGTAGAATCACTGATATATAGTTCATCAGACAAACTCTGAATGGGTATCGGTTTTGCGGCAAGGATCAATTTTTTCAAGATCCGATGAGATTGATTTTGGGTGGGAAGCATCAGCGTATGCAATTTTGCCAGCGCTTCCTCATTCAGCCGATATCCGCGATTATCAGATGTGATCAGCAGTTCCGATTGATTGATGTGAGCGATATCCAGCTGTAATGTGCGCACTGAAATACCCAAGCACGCAGCGAGTTCCTTCCCCGTTTGCACTTGGCTTTCTTTCAATAAGCAAATAATTTTTTGTTGGCGATCGGAGAGATCGTTCTCTATTGTTTTCACGTTTATAGTTTATATGAAATTGAACAAAGGATACAATCTTTTTTTGCGGGGTACCATGTAAAAAAAGATGTTTATGACAAAATGTTCTTTTTTATAATATGGTTGTCATAGTGGAAAGGAGGAAACAAGCCTATGAAAAAGGATGCGATTCAGAAGATTGCGTTTCAGCTGATCTCGTCAGCCGGTATGGCCTGTGACTATTTTTATCAGGCATTAGAAGCGGCCCGGAATCGAGACTTTGCGAAAACAGAAGCATTGCTGGAGGCCGGTGACAAGGAGTTGACTCAGGCGCACATGTCCCAATCGGAATTTCTTGCGGCTGAGGCAAGAGGGGATGAGATAGAATACAGCGTGATTATGGCACATGCGCAGGATTCACTGATGACAACGGTACTGTTTGAAAGAGTTGTGAAGGAATTCATTCTTCTGTATAAAGAAAGGGGGGCCGAAGGGGATAGGTGAATTCATTCCATGACAATATGAGAACCGCGGTTTATTTGATTCTGTAATTTGAAAGAAAACAACTGCTTTGCAGGAGAATGGTTATCATGACTGCGGTGATAAAGAAAAGAAGGAGGAAAGAACATGAATAAATTCATAGAATTTATCGAAAAGAATGTTGCCCCAAAGGCAAATAAACTGCGCAATCAAAAATATGTCAATGCGATTACCAGCACTTTTATGACTTTGATTCCGTTTATGACCATTGGCAGTTTCGCATTGATCTTGATTTCTCCGTCAATGGATTATACGACGATGGATCCGGGATTTTTGCGCAGTTTCTTTGAAGCATGGCAGAATATGGCGGATTATATTTACGGTCCGTTCCATGCGATTTTTAACGGTACGATGGGATCTATCTCACTGTTGACAGCGATCGGCATATCCTACTATTTGGCTAGAGATCGCAAAATGACCACATATTTGCCGGTTGCGCTGGGCGGCGCTACCTTTATGATCGTCAATGCGATCGGTGTGGATGGCAAATTTTCTACCACTTATTTTGAAGGAACCGGCTTATTTGCGGCGATCGTAATTGCGATTGCGACCTTTGAGCTATATCGCGTTTTATACGATAAGAAGATCGGCAGAATTGATTTTGGCGGTGTCGGTGTACCGCCTGCCATCTCCGAATCCTTTGCATCTTTGGTGCCGATGACGATCGTGGCATTGGTGATGGGTTTATTTTCGGCGTTTATCATCAACACAACTGGGGATGTATTCCCGAATTTGATGTCAATCATTATGGCACCGTTGCTGGGTTCTGTAGATAGTGTATGGGGAATTGCGTTTGCATCCAGTCTGATTACGAGGTT
>CANPNQ010000100.1 GCA_947575425.1 uncultured Erysipelotrichaceae bacterium | reverse complement strand
TCACCTTTATTTGTTAATATCATATATTGTGAAACAACGGATGACAAATATGCAACGCCGAATGGCATATAAATGACAAATGGGTGTTTTTCATAGATAAAAAGGGGAGGGGATAGAAGATCAAGGAAAGAAGGAATATCAGAGTTTGCCTATCAAAAGAATGTGTCGGAAGGTACAATCAGAGCGGATGAGAAAAGCCACGGCTGTTGCCATGGCTTTTTTTTACGCAATGTATGATAATCAGATCTTACCAACCGTGTTTTTTGTAGTGGGGATAAACCTCGGTGTTGTTATAATCGGTACCACCGGGATAATTGGCACTCTTTAATAACAGCGGTGTTTTGCCTCGTTTCATCATTTCATCCAATACAACGGAAGTGACAGACCATAGAATGAAGCTGCTGGCAAGACCGCTCGCTGCCGCAAAATCTGCCTCAATACCATCGATGTGAAGCATCGCTTCTGCGGATGGCGCGCAGTTGTCCAATGTCAGATCGACAAATTCGTAGAGTTTTTTGCCGGAGGAATGTACCGGATCTACATCCTTTGCATAGCTCATGGAAGACATGGCAATGACTTTGATTCCCATTTTCTTTGCTTCCCAAGCAAGATCCACTACGCTTGCAGTTCTACCGGAAACAGAGCCGACAAATAGAATATCACCCGGACGGATGGTGGAAGCCTTTAGGATATAAGCGCCCAGTCCCTCCATGTTCGTATCTAAATCACTGCGATCACGCTCTCTTGCGTCAGATTCTACATCAAGCTTGTAGTGGAATACACGATAAAAGGCAGGACCACCGCCACGATTGAACAGATCCATTTCAATGGAATGGCAAATACCGCTCAAATAAATGTTTCCTCCAGCTTCAATCGTGTCCGCAATCATTTTTCCGGCAGTGATGATATTTTCACGTTGCGTCTCCTTGACCTGTTTGAACAGTGCGTCCACACGGTTTTGATAATCATCTAAGATCATATGTTTTCCTCCTTAATAGATATGATGAATATCTGATACTATTCTATCATAAATCCAAGACGTTGTATGAAATAAATCGTATTTTTTTGTGATGGCGGAGTAAGCGAGGAGCGTATCGAAAGATGGTGCGGATCAAGTATCGCATGATGTGAAATATGGGAAAGGGAATATCCCTGCATCCTTTCGTCATAGCAAGCCCTTTCTTTCCATATAGACGTGATTATGTTAAAATGAGTGTATGCAGCAGATTTCTATGGTGCTTGAGAGGCAAGGAAGCAGATGGGAGAAGCGAGCGCTTATGGGTGGCTGTAAGAGGGTTATAGCGATGAAACAGGAGGATGCGATGAGACGGATAAAAATGCTGGTGTTTGATGTGGATGGAACCTTGTATGATCTAAAGAAGCATGAGATTCCGAAGTCGGCGATCACAGCGATCCAAAGGGCAAAGGAAAACGGCTATCTGTTTGTCATTGCGAGTGGGCGAGCGCATTATGGTCTGGGTAAAGCACTCAATGATCTGCGCCCCGATTATGTGCTATCGATGTCAGGCGGTGTGGTGAGCGACGGCGATGGGACAATCATATCTCATCATGATATGAAGGAGCAGGATGTAGCACAGTTGCTTGCGTTTTGTCATAAGCAGGAGGCAGGATTGGTATTTAAGTTTCTAGATCATATGTACATTTACCAGCATCCTGAAAAGATTAATTGGTTGGAAGGACAGATGAACAGTGATATTGGGAAAGAACCGTTCATCGATTGTCCCTCGCAGGATCATCATTTGGTCGCATTGCCGCAAAGTGCCAGCATTCATGCGGATCCCGCAGCGGTAAAGCGGGTATTCAAGGATCATGAAAGATTGGTGTTCCTCCCTTATTCCAAGGATGGCTATGATGTGGTACCAAAGGGGATTCATAAGGGGGTAGGACTGCGTACTTTGATGGAGCATCTGCATCTTTCCAAGGAGGAGGTTGCCTGTATCGGCGATAATTTCAATGATTTGGAAATGATGGCTGGGGCAGGCGTAAGCATCGCCATGGGAAATGCGGTGGAAGCGGTGAAAGCATTTGCCGATTATATCACGACTGCTTCTGATCAGGACGGTATTTATCATGCCCTGAACTACTTGGGATGCTTTTGATAAGGGAATTTTGATCCTTCTTGTCTGATCCAGTGTTCATTGATTTGTGTTTGTATCGCTTCTCTGTACACCATAATGCAAATGGAAATAGCAAAAAGAATACCGATATTCCTGTTAAGGAAAAATCGGTATTGATTTCTATCGTCAGGTACGGTTTTTACACAGATCCACTGCCTCTTTATAACTGAGTCCATTGCGCATCTTTTCTACGATGTGCTGAAATTTCTTTAATTCATTTTCGGATTGCCTCTGCCGCGCAGTTTCTTTTTTTGTATATCCTCCGCCTGCTTACAGCGCTTTTCCGCCTGTTTTCGCTTCGCTGTTTCCTTTTTCAGCTCCTGCTGTGCCAACCACCGCTGTTCTTCATCGCAATATCGCTTGATATCACTCATGATCTCATGAAATAGCTTCTTATCGTCCATTGCGTTTTTGATCCTTTCCTCTGCCATTCTAAGTCCTGCCTCCTTTTCTATGATTTTCTTCATTATCTTCTGATGCCTTTTCTCATGTCCATAGTGCAGCCATAAGCGATAGCGCTCCTGAGCGCTCATGGCATTCACATCCTTCTTTCACAGCTCTTTCATTCCATACAGCTTCACGATCTCAATCTGAAACATCTTGGAGAATGCTTCTCCTCTTGCATTGCGATACATCAAAGTATGCCCTCCCCGATCATGATCGCTTTGCCAAACGGTTCCCGCAGGAATATGATCTCTACATTCCTGCCCTGATCCTTTGTCATTAAGATCCTGCGGCGATATTCACTCAAGCCGCTGACATAGCGGACAAAGTGATCCTCATCTCCTTTGTGATACTTTCGCTGCATTTCCATGATTACGATATTTTACTCATTGACATGACATGCCTCATCCACACGCTCCTGCATCATATGAGCATTTGCATTCAATAGGGATTCTTCCAACAGCTCTACCTGCTTGATCTCCCACTTGGGAAGAAACACCTGTAACTATGCTCTAGCAGCTCTCTGCCACTTCTTGTATCATCAAAAAACAGATATTTGAACCAGAAGTCATATGTCACATCGACGAAGGAGCGATCAGCGCCTTTACAATCATATTTACTCACCATCATCGATATCTCCTTTCCGTGTAAATAAGAGGGAAGAAAAAATTCCTCCTATTACTTATATACACGCAAAAAAGGAAAAAACCGAAAATTTCTTCTGAATCACATCATTTCACATAATTAGAACATGGTGATTGCTTTCTCCTCCTTGTAACCTTACAATAGAAAAATAAACATGTAAACACCATTATCGTGTGCATTTATCTATCCTCAAGCAAGCTCGCTTTTCTAAGAAGCCTGTGAGCGTTTGATCTTGACTCTGATTTGTTATAGCACATGATTCGTTGGTCTTGTCGGAAAGAAAGCAATGAAGGAGGAAAGAAAAATGATCTCTTCCATAAAATCGTACAAAAAAGGTATATAATTAACATGAGGTGATACGATGAAGGCATTGCATTGTGAACAGATAAGGGCATTGGAACAGCGGATCTTTGAAACAGGGATCACTTCTATGGAATTGATGGAGCGAGCAGGGAAGGCATTGTATGATCATGTTATGGATGCAACTCTGTGCTACGGGAAACGCATCTGTGTGGTTTGCGGATCAGGCAACAATGGCGGCGATGGCTTTGTATTAGCGCGTCTGCTGGCTCAAAATAAAGAAGTGGACTCCTATGTCGTATACAACGCAACCATTGCTCATCTGAGCGATGAGGCGGGAATAAAGGCAAATTTACTGTTAAAGGATGGCGTTTTCCTTCATTCCTTTGAAGAAGTGGATTTCCAAAACTTTGATATTATCGTGGATTGCTTATTTGGGATCGGACTCCATCGTGAGATTCGGAATCCCTATGCGAATGTGATCCAATGCATCAATGCAAGTAATGCTTATGTGATTGCCTGTGATATCCCCAGTGGGGTGGATGGTGATCGCGGATGCATCATGGGATGTGCGATAGAGGCGGATGAAACGATCAGCTTTCTTTGCGGAAAGCTTGGTTTCTATCGGCAGGATGGCTTGGATTTATGCGGTAAAGTACGAATGGAAGCATTGGATGTGGATCCGCAGCTGGTAGAGGAATTTGACGGATTTACCATTTTGGAACAGGAGATGATTGCCGCGCTCTTGCCCAAGCGTCCTCGCAACTCACATAAGGGAAGCTATGGAAAAGTGCTGGTGATTGGCGGAAGGAAGGGAATGAGCGGTGCCGCCTTACTTTGCACAGAGGCAGCCTTGCGCAGTGGCGCAGGGATGGTCACATTGATGAGTGAGGAAGCAACGCTTGCGGCCGCAGCGATACGCATCCCCGAGGCAACTCAGCTGTCTTTGCCCCAGCAGATGGAAGAAAAGGCATTTCAAAGCGTATTCAGTCACTATGATTGTGTGGCAATCGGTAATGGCTTGGGCAGGGATGCTTATGCGGATCAGTTGGTTTCTCTCGTATGGAACAGCGATTGCTTGGGGGTCTTTGATGGGGATGCATTGGCTCTGATCGGCGCATGGAAAACACATGCCAAACGAAAACAGCCAACCATCCTTACACCGCATCCTAAGGAGGTTTCTTACTTGCTTGGAATAAATACACATGATGTGGTGAAAAATCCATCAGAAGCGCTGTATCGAAGCGAGAAGGCGTATTCTCATACTACATTGGTGCTGAAAAATGCCTGTACGATGATTTCCGATGGGAAGCAGCGCTATTTGAATATGATTGGAAATGATGCCTTGGCTAAGGGCGGGAGCGGAGATGTATTGTGCGGCATCATCCTTGGGCTTTTTGCCCAGACAAAAGATCCGTTGGCAGCCGCCTTGGGTGGCGTTTACTTGCACGCAGACTGTGCGGATGCGCTGGTTTGCCGTCAGGCAAGTCATAGTATATTAGCGAGCGATTTGATCAAGCAACTGCCGGAAACAATGTATGAAGTGCTTCAAAAGCGTCTGCATTAAACAAGTGAAATAAGATCGATGATTTTTATCACATCGCATAAAAAAAGAGCGTTATGCTCTTTTTGCTTGTCTTACTTATTGACCTACGTGAATGAATACCGGACCAGATCCGATATAAGCGCCGGCTACCACCGTGGAAGAGCCATTCCATCCACCGTGTACTGCCTGACCGCCGCCGATATATACAGCAATGTGAGATACACCCATACCGCCGTCAG
>CANPNQ010000099.1 GCA_947575425.1 uncultured Erysipelotrichaceae bacterium | reverse complement strand
ATCACCTGCATACCCAATAACCGATGGGTACCACGATCCGCGATCAGTTTCGTATAGAAGGTAGAGGAATCAGGATAATAATGCGCTTTATCATCATTGGCACTGACCACAGTGATCACATCATAACCGGCCTCTTTGGCCTGCATTTCGCCAAGTCCGCAGCGAGCCGCATTCAGATCATCGCCTAAGCGTACCACGCCGGTGCCTAGGCATCCGGGATATTCATGTTCCTCTCCACTTAGATTGAGAGCTAGATTTCTTCCGGAAATATTAGCAGTAGAACCCATAGCCGACCACTGTGCTTGATGTGTCAGACGATTCACTACCATTGCACAGTCACCAACAGCGTAGATATCATCAATGTTTGTTTTATGATGGGCATCTGTAACGATGCAGCCCTTTTCCATCCTAAGCGGACTGTTATCAAGAAATGCGGTTGCCGGACGTATTCCCATTGCCAAGATCACCATGTCGGCAGGAATCGTTCCAGAACTTGTTATTACACTCTGAACACGAGTCTCACCTTTCATTCCCTGTAGCGAGGTCTTATTTAATATACGCATTCCCTTTGCCTGTAACTGACGACGCAAGTAATCTGCCATATCCTCGTCAAAAACATTTGGCAACAGTTGCTCAGCCATATCAATCAGTGTTATGGAAACGCCTTTTTTCATCAAGTTTTCCGCTGCCTCCAAGCCGATAAAACCACCGCCTACCACAACAGCCCTGCGGCATTGGTGAGCTTCCAGATATGCACGCATTTCAATCGCATCCTGCGGTGTACGCATACAGAATACGCCATCCAAAGAAACGCCATCTATGTTAGGGATGATAGCTTCCGCTCCTACCGCAATCACCAGTTTATCATAAGCCACTGTTTCATTGTTTACGACAATCGTTTTGCTATTGGGATCAACTGCTGTCACTTCACTTTCCGTGCAGACCTTGGTTCCTGTCAGCTGCATAAACTTCTTTGGCGTATTGACGATCAATTCCTCCTCGCCCTCAATGACACCACCCACATAATACGGAAATCCACATCCGGCATAGGAAATTTCCTTTGCCTTGGTATAGATGATGATCTCATCATTGGGATGCTCACGCCTCAATTTTGCGGCTGTTTTGGTTCCGGCTGCCACGCCGCCGATGATCACAGTTTTCATAGCTTTCTCCTTTTTTATTTTTACCTGTCTTGATTATATTACAAATACCGTGCAAAATCAATTTTATTGAAATAAAAGGTGTCATTAAATTAGATGAAATCCGCTTCTTATTTTCAGAGGTATTGTTTCTATTTTCCATATGATTCCTGTTATTCTATACAAATCACCTTATCCTATGGTATAATTGAATTAACAAAAGCATCTGTATTCTAAAACTCTTACTATCTGAATTTCCATGCGATGCATAACCATTCAGTATCATGATGGGAGGGGAAACAAACATGAAAATTATCATATGAATTCACATATTGAAAAATAAAGCATACTGCCATAATAACAATACATTGCTCCAATATCCAACAGAGATTCCATAAATAAAAAAACTTTGATTTCTCTTATCTTGGATAACATTCCATTCAAACAACTAATTGAATGGCAGAAAAAAACTATCTTAATCCTAAGATAGTTTCCCTCACACTCTGTGAAGCCGCTTCAACGGCAATTTGAATAAATTTTTATTTGAACTTTGTAGTGTAAAAATTCATAAGGTTTTTTAAACCAAAAACATTGTAAAACAAAAAGAGACATTTGTCAATGGAGGAGCGATTATTTATGAAATATTATATTGGAATTGATGCCGGCACCAACTCAGTTGGTTATGCAACTACTGATTCAGAATACCGTATTTTGAAATATAAAGGAAATGCAATGTGGGGTGTGCGCTGTTTTGAAAGCGGCAATACTGCACAGGAGCGAAGGCTACATAGAAACGAAAGAAGACGGCGCCAAAGAAAGAAATTTCGATCCGACTGTCTTGAAATGTTATTTAATGAGGAAATCGCAAAAAAAGATATTGCCTTTTTTCAGCGTCTCAAAGACAGCGCTTTTCACAAGGAAGATAAAAAGGTAGAGGGCAAATATTCCCTATTCAATGATGAAGGATATAATGATGTTGATTATCATAAGCAATTCCCTACCATTTATCATTTGCGAAAGGAGTTAATTGAAAATCCCAATCCACATGATATACGACTGGTTTATCTTGCGATCAGTCATATTATCAAAAACCGCGGACATTTTCTTTTCGAGAGCTATCAGCCAATGAAGGAAAATGGCTCAAACTTCGTTTCTATCTTTAACGAATTCAATCATTATCTTGAAGATAATCATGGTAAGCAATTATGTTGTGACAATCCAGTAGAAATCACTAAGATTTTACTGAATTCCTCGCTCAGTTCTACCAGAAAAAAAGAGCAATTAACGCAGGAATTTCATCTGAACAAAAAAGATCATGCTTTTGAAATCGCAGTCATTACATTGCTTTCAGGCAATCAGGTAACTGCCAAGCAGTTGTTTCAGACTGATGAATATGAGGATAGCGAATGTAAAAAAATAACATTCAAAGAATCATATGATGAAAACAGTGTGAAATATGAAGAAACTTTTCATGAAAAATTTGAATTGATCGCAAAAATTAAAGCCATTTATGATTGGGCCTTGCTGGCGGAAATCATGAATGACGAGCAATACATTTCTTGTGCAAAAGTAAAACAGTATGAAAAGCATCATGAGGATCTGTGCTTATTAAAGAAATATGTGAAAGAATATGATCCAACATTGTATGATAAAATTTTCAATTTAAACAAGAAGGATGTTAATAACTACCTCAACTATACGGGTCACTCTAAAAAACAACCGTTATCAAAAAACAAATGCACGCAAGAGGAATTTTGTGCATTTCTAAAAAAGGAATTGCACAAAGCAGATGAAAATATAAGCGATTATCATACGATGTTTGATCAAATAGAAAACAATACTTTCATGCCAAAAGTTGTTTCAAAAGACAATTCTGTAATACCGATGCAGATAAACAAAGCCGAACTAGAAGCGATCCTTGAAAATGCACAAGCCTATTTACCATTCTTAAAGAATGTTGATGAAAATGGGAAATCGGTAAAAGAAAAAATCATCGATATTTTTGCATTCAGAATCCCCTACTATGTCGGACCGTTAAATCGCCACTCTGACAGAAGCTGGCTAGAAAGAAAAACCGATAAAATATATCCTTGGAATTTTCAACAAGTGGTTGATGAATTAGGCAGCGCGGAGAATTTCATACAAAATCTAACAAGTAAGTGTACCTATCTACATAAGGAAGATGTGATTCCAAAATGCTCTCTGTTATATTCATCTTTCATGGTATTGAATGAGTTAAATCATGTAAGAGTGAATGGTGATTTACTATCCGTAGAGGATAAGCAAAATATTTACAATGAATTATTTTTAAAAAAAGGAAAAGGTAGCATCACAACAAAAAAAATAGCAGACTATTTTATTTCAAACGGGGTGATTGATCCCATCATCACTGGTATGGATCAACAATTTAAAGGCACTTTGAAATCTTATCATGATTTGAAAAACTATTCTCTCTCAGATATGGAAAAGGAGGAAATCATCAAGGCAATCACCATTTTTGGTGATGATAAAAAGTTATTGAAAAATAGACTCAAAGATTATTATGGTGAAAAACTATCAGAAAGTGATATTCAAAGAATTAGCAAATTATCCTATAAGGGCTGGAGTAGACTTTCTAAGAAATTATTGACCGGTATCTATTCCGCATTGCCGGAAAGCGGTGAATATACCAATATGATGCATGCTCTTTGGGAGACGCAGGATAATCTAATGCAGCTGTTAAGCAAATCCTATAAATTCAAAGAAGGAATTGATAATGAAAACAATAATATGCCTTTCACTTCCTTAAAGGAAGAGAATGATTCCCTGTATGTTTCGCCGAAGATCAGGCGATCTATTTATCAAACATTGAAGATCATAGAAGAAATCGTTAAAATTCAGGGATGCACACCAGCAAAAATATTCATTGAAATGGCACGAGGTGAAGAAGAAAAAACAAGGACTGTTTCAAGAAAACAAAAGCTGTTATCTCTTTATAAAAACTGCAAAGAAACAGAGAGAGAACTTTATGAATCTCTCAAAGAGAAAAGCGAGGACGAATTCCAAAAAGATAAATTATATCTTTATTATACACAATTCGGAAAATGCATGTATACAAACAATCCCATTTCGATTGAAGATCTATACAACAATAATATGTATGATATTGATCATATCTTCCCTCGCTCCAAAGTAAAAGACGACAGTTTGGACAACCGTGTTTTAGTTTTAAAAACAGCAAATAAAAAGAAAGATAATGACTATCCGATATGCAAAGAATGGAGAGATCAACAGAAAGATTTTTGGCGTTATCTCTTGGATAAAAATTTGATTTCCAAAAGAAAATACGATCGTTTAACCAGAAACACCCCCCTTACTGAGGACGAATTAAATGATTTTACCAACAGGCAACTGGTAGAGACACGTCAATCCACAAAAGCAATCGCCGAATTATTGAAAAAAAGATATCCTGACACCGCAATTGAATACATCAAAGCTGCTCTTGTATCTGACTTTAGATATCATCAAAAATCGCAGGAAGATCAATTTGTCAAATGCCGTGAAGTAAATGATCTTCATCATGCCAAAGATGCTTATCTGAATATTGTGGTCGGTAATGTCTATACAACCAAGGCGAATTAACAATATTTTATCCAAGAGTTGCAGCAAGGAAAAATCAGTATGAACAAGATTTTCGATTATTCCGTTAAAGGTGCTTGGAATGCAGAAAACGATCAATCAATGAATATCGTAAAAGAAACCATGTCAAAAAACAATATTCGCTTTACAAGATATGCCTACAAAAAGCATGGTCAGTTATTTAAGGCTACAATACAGAAAAAAGGAGATGGGCAGGTTCCAATAAAGAAAGGAATGGATATTGACAAATACGGTGGTTATAAGAGCGCTACATGTACATATTTCGCCTTTGTTGAGATAATGAAGAAAAAAGGTAAACAGGAGCGCTATTTTGTACCTATTGACCTTTATATCGAAAAAGAATATTTGGAAAATCCTCAATGCTATGTAGCGAAGTATCTGAATATAGAAGCTGATCAAGTCAGAATTATCATACCTTGCATCAAAATTGATTCTTTGATCGAGGTAGATGGCTTTCCCATGCATATCAGTGGCAAGTCAAACCAAAGTCTTCTGTGTAAACCCGCCATGCAGCTAATTTTAAGTAATGAGCAAGAAAGGTA
>CANPNQ010000098.1 GCA_947575425.1 uncultured Erysipelotrichaceae bacterium | reverse complement strand
CATTCGCTTGACGAGCACATCTCCCTCCTCCACATGTCCTAACAACACCGAGGACAGTGGATCATGTGTTTTCATCCGTGCTTGGATCTTTCTTTCATCATAATTCGCATAACAATACTTACACCCATGCGCACAAGCATTATAATCCCCGATATCCACCGTCGGAATGCATCCGCAACCACGCACCGGCTTTCCCTTACTCCCCTCATAAGGATGCCCCAATAGATCCTCCATGATCTGCTTGGAAATACAAGCACCCTTTTCAATCCCATAGGAATGAAGATCCACATTCTCGCCACATGTTTGAAGCTTCATCCCATATGCCCTCCCGATTGCCCCGATTACCCTTCCCAGCGCATGCATATCCGCTTCCTCCATCCTGCGCATTCCCATCTCTCGCATATGCACACGGGTATTCTGATACAGATCCACAAAGGAGAGAATCACGGTTTCTACATGGTCGCACAAACGCATCGCTAATCGCTCAAACGCCTTCGCATGATATGCCACATCATAGCGATCATTTAACAGGATGGGATCATAACGCACCACAATCCGCTTTTTTCCGATCGCTTCACTGATCTGTCGGATTGTTTCTATCACCGCTTCCTTTTGTGGGACAAAGGGCTCAATGTCCTTATGATAGGGTGTCAAAGTCACATGAATGAGATAAGGAAATGGAATCTCATCCAGCCTTTGTGCTAAAAAAAGCGGATTCTTCGTACAAAAAACAATCGCATCCACATTTCCCTCAACTAAGGGAATGCGGCTGATCTGATGCGCATGAAACGGATTGCGCACATCCACAAACCCCGCCGCTAAGCGATGAAAGAACCAATCATTGTAAAATGCGGGAATATCACATCGTCCGCTCACAAATAAAATCATTCGACCACTCCCATAGGAATCCCTACCGAAAAATCACATTATCTATGAGATCTTCTTTGGTGTACTCACATCGAAGCTGACTACGGTGGAAGGTCCTGCCAGCTTTTCCACCATATAACGGGCAAGCTCACGATTGCCTTTCTTCTTTGCCAATAAGCTCTCATACAGCTCCACAAACTCAGGAGCGCGTTGTTCCACCAAATATTGATCCAAATTGCGCTTTACCTTTGCGCAGTTAAAATATTGAGAAAACCCATTACAGATCAAAGATACACTTTGTACATCCTGTATAGGAAAGGATCCGATTAACCCCTGCTTCACCGCCTCCGGGTCCTCTCCCAACACAAAATATCCCCCCTCGATATTACGCCTGACACGATTTTCCACCAACAGATGATCCATGAAATTTCTTGCCCGAAACAGCGGCATCCGCTGTTTTTGACGCAGATCTTGACTGATTTGTAAGAGTCGTGCATCCAACTCCTGTAAGCGCAGATCGCAAATGCTTTTGCTTGTACCATCATGAAAACTCACCACGATTTCACAGTTTCCTAGTACATAATAAAACAGACGCTCATGACGCACGCGCACCACCGCACAGCATGCATTCGGCATTTCCAAATCACAAAGCTCCTCTGCATGCGGCAATTTTAAATATTCCTTATGGATCTCAGCCAAGCCCTCATACAAAATATCGCAAATGGAGCGAAATGGACGGGATAAATTCTTTTTCAAATAAAGATTCAATTCCCGCACCAGCCATTCTCCATCACTCGGCGTATCACAAATATGCGTGGGAAAAAGCGGATCACTGCCATCGATGACCCAAGCGCTGTCCTCCTGTACGCGACAAACATCCATCGCGCTTGTGGCACTTGTAGAACCATAGGTTACATTCTGAAACATACGGGACTATCGCACCTGATCCAAAATCTGCTTCATTCGCAGTGCCAAGCCATGGCAATCCTTCACACACAGCGAACAGATCGCCACACGGATACCCCGATTCACCTTTACCGTAAAGATCAGCTGATCCATGAGTGCCTTATGATAGCGATCTCGCAGCTCATTATCCGCCATCGCAAGAGTGATGAAAAAGCCCTCCTTGTAGGGATAGATCGCTAAGCCTGCCTGTTTGGCTTCCTTTACAAAGATCGAACTGCGCTTCTCTAACAAATCAATATACTTCGCTTTTTCCCACAAATAGGCTTCCTTGTTTTCCGTTGTCACATAGGTGAAATTATCCATTGCCGCATTGGGGATATTCGACCACATCGCCCGTGCCGCCTTTTCAAATACGATGCGCACACAACGTACGTCTTCCTCTTTTTGTCCCAGCACCACAGCGGCGCCACAACGCAAACCATAGGAAGTCAGCGACTTGCTACAGCTGAACGCCACAACGACCATAACCTGTTCGGATAATGCATGGAACAACTGAAAATGATCACGGGAATGATCCAGATCATAGGAATAATCCATATAGGCAATATCATTTAGCAGCACCACCGGCGCCTGTTTTCCGCATTCATTTAATATAGCGATGATCTCTTGCCATTCCTGCTTACTTAACGAATAGCCGGTTGGATTATGACATGGATCATTGATCACCACAACGAGCTTATCCTGTGTTTGTAGGATCGCCTCACATGCGCTGCGAAATCCCGCCATATCAAAATGATCACCCGCAAACATCGGATAGGTTGCGATATTCAGATTTGCCATCGTTGCCATGAGGGCATAAGATCCCCATGCGATATCCGGTAAAAGCACGCATTCTCCTGCATCCAAACACTGACTTAAAGTTATATTGACTGCCCCTGTTCCTCCCGGCGTCGCGATTACATCATGTGCCAAGGTGGAGGAGATGCCTCCCATCAGCCACTCATATACCTGTTTGCGATACCCCTCATTACCGATAAAGGAACCGGCATACTTTGCCTTTGTCTCCTTAGGTATCGCATTGTAAGGGGTAAACACCGAATCAAATGCGACCAATCCCCCTTCTTCATGATACAAAGAACCGATGGTCGCATCAATCACAGCCTGTGCTCCATGCTCTTTCTTTGCCTGCGCCGCTTTGGCAACGATCGCAAATACCGTATCTTCAATCGGTGTTGTATTGACTTCCTTCTTCACAAAACTCATTGTTCATCCCTGCTTTCCTTATGATAACTTCCTGCAATCTTGATATATTTGCATAAGCCCTTCATCTCCTCATACAAGGTGCGAAATGCTTCACTTTGACGATCAGCGATCAGCTCCACATAGAAATAATACGCAAACGATTCCTCCTTCAATGATCGGGAATGGATGCTTTCCATATTAAAGCCACGCTCACTGATCAATGCCATCACCTTTGCCAATGCGCCTGTCACATGGGCTGTGGTAAATACCAAGGATACCCGATTCCCCTGATCCGGAAGATGATTGGCAATGACGATAAAACGGGTGGTATTATCATTTGACGTATTGATATTCTCTGCCAGTATTTCCAAGCCATATAGCTCTGCGGTGTCCCTAGATGCGATTGCCGCCTTATGGATATCTCCCTCTTCTGCGACATATTGCGCCGCCAATGCGGTATTGGGATAGGGAATCAATTTCATCCCTCGTCCTTCCAAAAACTTGCGTGACTGAGAGATCGCCTGATCCTTGGAATAAACCTGTGTGATGTCACTCAGCTTCGCTCCCTTGATGCCCATCAGATTCTGTTCAATCTTCAGATCATACATCTGATGAATGTAAATATCGTGAGATAAGATCAAATCCATATTCTCTCCGACCTCACCGGTATAAGAATTCTCAAAAGGAAGCACGCCATAGGCCGCATCCCCGTTTTCCACCTGTTCCACCACCTCCTGAAAGGTAGGCAGATGTACCAATGCGGCATCGGGAAACAGCTCTTTCGCCGCAATATGAGAAAATGCTCCTAAGGCTCCCGCATATACCACCTTATCATGATACATGCTTGCCTTCTGATAGGCTCTGGATACCTTCATAACATCCCGGATGAACGCTTCATAATAGGGGCGATATGCTTCCTGTTCAATCAAATTGCGGTTTTTTTCGATAACAGCGCGTTCCCTGTTCACATCCAAGGCTGCCATATCATGTGCTTTCTTATAAGCGATCACTGCTTTTACACAATCCATGCGCTGTTCAAACAGCTTTGCCATTTCCGCATCAATCTCGTTGATTTTGATGCGTGCCTGTTGTAGGTCATCCATTTCCTTCACTTCCTCTATCCTTCGAATGCACCATCCAATATCTATCCTTTTCGCTACTTTTACGATTATTATACCATGAACCGTGTTTCCCTCCCACAAGGAATCTATATTTTTCTTGTATTTCTGCTTATGTGAGAGTCGCTTGCTGGATTGGCAAGCGGATCGATACAAGGAAATTTACCCTGTATCTTTTTTTCTTTGCATTTATTGGGAATATGGTAAAATAATACCGGAAGGAAAGGATGATGCTCATGCGTGAACCGTTGGCATTTCGGATGCGCCCGCAAAAACTGGATGAAGTCATCGGACAAAGGCATCTGATTGACGAAGGAAAGGTCCTTCGCCGCTGTATTGAGGAAAAACAGATCTGTTCGATGATCTTCTATGGTCCTCCCGGTACCGGAAAAACGACCTTGGCAGGGGTGATCGCCAATGAGCTTGGTGTGCCTTATCGATTGTTTAATGCGGTCAGCGGCAATAAAAAGGAATTAGATACGATCTTTGAGGAAGCGAAGTATTATCAGGGATTGATCCTGATTGTGGATGAAGTGCATCGCTTAAATAAGGACAAGCAGGATCTGTTATTGCCTCATGTGGAGAACGGTTCCATTACCCTGATCGGCGCAACGACCTCCAATCCGCTTCATGCGATCAATCCTGCCATACGCTCCCGCTGTCATCTCT
Source organism: uncultured Erysipelotrichaceae bacterium (assembly GCA_947575425.1). GTDB lineage: Bacteria > Bacillota_I > Bacilli_A > Erysipelotrichales > Erysipelotrichaceae > C-19. The sequence continues at coordinate 543 of CANPNQ010000098.1, read as the reverse complement.
TTGAAATTCAGGCACTGACCCATGAGGATATCAAACAGGCTCTCTTACAGGCAGTTCACAGCGAAAGAGGTCTGAATGATACCGTCACCATCCGTGAGGATGCCCTCTCATTCATTGCGGATCGCTGTAACGGAGATCTGCGTTTTGCGTTAAATGTACTGGAAATCTGCGCACTGGCTTGTGAAGATCATATCATTGATCGCTCCCTTGTACTACAATATGCACAGATGCCGAATATGAGCATGGATCATGATGGAGACGGTTACTATGATGTATTGAGTGCCTTTCAGAAATCAATTCGCGGCAGTGATGTGGATGGCGCTTTATATTATCTTGGCGTGATGATCATGGCGAACGATATGGATTCCATCGAACGCCGCTTGCTGACAACCGCCTATGAGGATATCGGCTTAGGCAATCCCGCCGCAGTGGCTCGCTGTGTTCAGGCTGTAGATGCGGCCAAGCGAGTCGGCTTTCCTGAAGCACGCATCATATTAAGCATGGCAATCATTGATCTTTGCCTTTCCCCCAAAAGCAAATCTG
>CANPNQ010000097.1 GCA_947575425.1 uncultured Erysipelotrichaceae bacterium | reverse complement strand
ATAATAGCCTTCTTTCACCAGCTTCACAAAGTTTTCCACGGTGATCGATGCTTCCTGCGGATAGAGTTCAAAGGGAATTACCGCTCCGTTTTCCATCATAATTTTACCATGATAGTTCATAATATTTCTCCTTTTCATTTATTTTATATTATGCAAGCAGGACCATTTCCATGCTTGGAATCAGCCGAATGCGGCGGTTTCTGAATATTTCATTGCCCAAAATACCGTCAAGACATCCATGAGGGAAGATATCGGTTCTTCCTGTGTGGACATTTCTCATGCGGATATCTGCTTTATACAGATACAAGCGAAGATCCGAAAGCGTCGCAACGTGCATTTCCTCCAAGCCATGAACGCCAAAGCCCAAAGCTGCCTTTTCCCCGCTCAGGGAGTAACCGAATTCCTGCATCCGCCCCTTGTTCACCCAGCTCAATCGCGCTCCGCTGTCAAAGCCCATCGTCAATAAATTCCCTTTGCCATCCTGCACAAGGAACAGCGGAAAAACTGCCTGTACCATGTTGGGATGCAAAAAACGATAGCGATTCTTCAGCACCTTAAATTGATGTCCCACATCATCCAGTTCAAAATCAAGACGAGAAAGGATATCCCAACCAAGAATACCGTCAAACAAGCTGACATCCCAATGCGCTGTATGAAAGGAAATAGCCTTTGTCATCAAGGCGATCATCGGCAGATCACAGATGGTAATTCTCCCCAGCTGTAAGCGCGGAATCAAATAACCATGCAGGGCTTTTTGCTTGCCGCCCACAGAGCCGACAGATATTTTTCCCGGCAGTTGTTTCGCATGGTGTGCCTCGGCAACGGTAGGACGAATCGCAGAAATTTGCGCACCGCTGTCAATGATAAAACGATAAGGCTTCTTATCTATCATTACCGTCAGCACATAGAGAGAAAGCAGGTTACGCTTCATCTCCATCACAAAGGGTTCCCGATCCCATAACAGTCTCATACTAGGCGCAGTACCGAGCAGTCCTTGATACGTTTTCTCAAAGCTGTAATCCTTAACCTTCTCCAAAAGAGAGGCACGATGCGTTACAATATCCGCTCCCTGCAAGATTGTTTCTTTCGTTGTATTCGTTTTACAGCTGTGATAATTCAGCATCGCATCCATCTCCCTACTCATCCCACTTCCCCATTTACGGATCATTGATCTATGACTGCTTCGCAAAATATTATATCATATTCAAGCGTCCTTTGAGGATGAAAGTGGACAAAAAGAAGAAAATCATATCATTCCTCCAAAAATGAAACAGAAGAAAAGCTGAATCTCTCCAAGGAAAGAAACAGCTTTGACTCACCAAATCGTGCTTAGTCCCGTTTATTGCCGAGAATGCGCAGGATATATAAGAAGATGTTGATAAAATCCAAATACAGATCAAATGCGGAATACATCGACAAACGGGAAAGCATTTCGCCGTTATCCTGATATTCAATATACAGATTTTTCATCTTCTGCGTATCAAATGCGGTCAATCCGGTAAAGATGATCAAGCCCAGAGAGCATACCACACGCTCCATACCGCTGAGATCCATAAACAGCGCCGCAACATTGAATAGAATCAGACATAACAAACCGATGAACAGGATCGGCTGAATCTTTGCCAGATTCATTTTGGTCGTCGCACCGATCACACATAAAGCACCGAAATAAATCGCTGTAATTCCAAATGCCAGATAGATTGTTGTAGAATCATATACATACTGTAAGGTAGAGAATGTGAAACCGGTCAATATCGCATAGGCGAAGAACATCGCTCTTACCGCCTGAATGGATGATTTAAATAAGCGGGCGCTAAATGTCACTACCACACCAATCTCCGCAAGCAACAGGATCATCGGCAAATAATTAAACTTATAGCACATCATCAGCGCCATAGGGCCACGAAATCCATCCACTGAAATTTTAACGGTACTCAAAATTAATGCTGTAATCGCAGTAATCAAAAGTCCCACAGCCATCATCCCGAATGTCTTGACGGTATATTTTTCTAATGTCGTTTGATTACCGCCTAACATCGAATCAACTTGAAAATCATCTTGTTCGTACATAAACATAACCTCCTTGAGACATCTATATTATACTAAATATTGTTTGTACTTGCAAACACGAAAGCATCATACTTCCAATCTTTACAGAATGAGATGAATTTCGGGTTCATCCCCTGATCCTCCTATCATCTTTTCTCATCTAAAGATACATTCCTTTTGCTTCATCCTTTTTCGATAAACTCCAACAGCTGTTCAGCAGCTGTCTTTAAACCTTCCCGATTTTCCTTATTAAAGCCCAAATGCGTATAGATTTCACCGATAAACACGTGATTGTCCTTCAGGCATTGAAAGATCGTATCAATCAGCGGATCGCAAATATCCTGTTGCTGCATCGGACCGAAGGGATTGGCAAAATACGTGGTGGAGATGCCGATCTCCTGCGTTGTTCCCAGTGCCATGCGTTTTCCTTCCTTGCAGGTTGCCTTCGCATCTTCCAGATTCATAAATTGATGCAATCCCAATTTATCATCATAATTGTTCGCATAAGCAAACAAATCGATTTTATGGTTCGCTGCTACAATATCGTACGATGCGGCAGGCGTAATGACACGGGCATTGCTGGATTCCGGATTCATAAAGATGGAGCGATCCATATCGCGATAGGGCGTACCCGGATCCAGATCATCCAGACGGATGAAAGCGCCGATCTCCGTTCCCTGTCCATAGGGAATACCATTCTCGATATGAATGGTACCCATATCATCAAATACCACTTCAATGTCCTTGATCTTATCATGTCCCAAAGCCTTCAGCGCTTCAATCGATTCACTCTTTCCGGCTCCGCTGTCCCCCATCAGCATGATCCCCTTTTTCTTTCCGCTTTTTAAAGTGATATTGACAAAAGCGCCATGGATCGGCAGCCAGCCTTTTTTCATCTGCGCCAAATTATGCAGAGTCAAACTCATTTTCTTGATATAGCCAAAATATTCAATGCGCTCATGATAAGATACACAGCCCACCCAAATATCCTCCTGTGCATCATAGTAGAAGGTGGTCTGTTCTTTTCCGTCCTCATTGCCAAACAAGCAGATCAAATCCGGCTTTTGGCGGCATTCATTCTCATTTGCCAATTCAAATAAGTTACCCAAAGATACAGCGGAAGAAATAAAATCCCGATGGAAATAAATAAATGCCAACAGAGAGCCGATTTTCGCCGGATAGCAAAACCACTCATCAGGATTGCCATTAAAATCCTTGATCGGATTGGTTTCTCTTTCCGTGAACATACCGATGCGCTTATTGCTTCGCGGATGTAAGATCATCGGTGTTCTGAGCATGATCGAATCCACAAACCAGATATCCTTTAATTGATCATAGGCAGCACTCAGCTTGACCGGATTTTTCCTGATCGCCACCGCAGCATTGGTTCCCGATTGCATCTGCCGATACACACTGTTTTTACGTCCCAATACCTTTTCCTCTACCAAGCGGTATAACTGACGAATCAAATTGTTAAAGCTGGAATCCGCTGCGATAAAGCTGGATTCCTGAATCGCCATCCCCTTTCCTGCATTGATAATGGAAAAGCGCTGATGCTTCTTCCAAAAGTCATAAATCTCCTCTACAAAATCAAGCAGCTTCCCCTTATCATTCAAATAATCACTGTCAATCTCATCCAGATCTAATACGATCATCTGCCGCAACAGCTTCGTGATTTCAAAGGTGGCCTCTCGCTCTGTTTTCCCATTCAGTATATAATAATAGAGATCCTCCAAATACTCCTTGGTATAATCGATAAAATTGCGTAAGACATTGGCAAAATCTGCGGAATTTAACAGATCTATCTCGGTACGCGGATACGCCACATTATAATTGATGATTGCCAGATCCTTACTTAAATATAAGTTTTCCTTCATAGAATACTCCTTCCTCTATTACTATATGCATCCGTGGCTTTCGTTCATTCCACGAATGCTATTATACTATATTTCAAGCAAATAAGAAAGAGAAAATGTTATATTCTTACATTCTATGAAAATTATTTCACAAAGAATGGACTTGTCAAAACCCTCGATAAACCATCAAAGATAGAAACAAGCCGCCCTTTCCTCCATGATAAAAGAACCATATGCATTCGTTGATATATTCCATCATAGGTATAGCTCTATCTGAGTTTCGTAAAAGAAACGACCTCTATGACGGAAGTCGTTTCCCTTTGTATTTCATTCCTTATTCAATTACCACACGCAGATCATTTCCTTGATCCACATGGAAGAACAGATCCGTTTTCGTATTGATGATCGTAACCTGCTGAGATTCCTCATCGCTGAGCGTCACATTGGCGCTGCTGCTTTCCGCGCCGCCGTTTACCACATAGCTCACGCCATATCCGCTTGTATTTACCTCACGAATGTGGTAAGTGCCATGACTCAAGCCATCCACAAGTAAGGAATATCCGTTATATGGATCCAGTGTATACGTCACATCAAATGCACCATTGTCCTTCCATACACGAACCATAAAGGACTCTCCGTTTGACGGAGTGATCAGATCGCCGTTTTCATCACGAACCCGCTTTTCCAAACGGATTGTACCATCTGAGCTAACATCGCTTTGATTGATGATCTCAATCAGATTCTGACTGCCACCGCTGACGGTGAATGCTCCGCTGCGGGAATCCGGGGCTCCATTGATGCGATACCACACCTGATCATCACTGCTCTCCTGCTTGATGATCTCATATTCTCCCGTGGCCAACGTATCAAGCTGAATATGCCAATCATTGCCTTGATCCAGCGTATAAAAGCGATGCATATTATTTCCGCTCAGAAGAATGCGGAAGGATTCCTGCGGCCGCGGCTTGGTCAGTTGTCCTTTCTCATCCATACAATATTGAAAGATGTCGACCAAACTGCGATTCACTGCCAGTTCATTGATGATCTCTACCACATCGCCACGCTGATCCTTCACATCGATCACTGCCTGTTTCACCTCATTGCCATTGACTCGATAGGTAGTGATATATGCTTCGTTTTTCAACTCAGATATGCGATAGGTGCCGGGCAATAGGTCATCCACACGTACATGAAAGCGATTGGCCGCTTCCAAGGTAAAATTCTTACGAAAGCGATCTCCCACAACCTCTATGTGAAAACAATCCCCGTCTGCCGGACGCATCAGGCCGCCGCTATCCTTTTTCATATATTTGAACAGATCCAATACATAAGAACCATGTGGTTTCGCCGCATTGATGACATGAATATCCACACGCTCTCCATTCAAGACGAAGGGTACTGCCTTTTGATGCGGCTTACCATTGATTACATAAGAGATAGCATCATCCTCATTGATTTCCTTTAGCGTA
>CANPNQ010000096.1 GCA_947575425.1 uncultured Erysipelotrichaceae bacterium | reverse complement strand
ACAGTTATAAATTATATAAGACAGATCGGCGGATATCCATGATCTGTTTTTTTTAAGAGAAAAGATAAGCCGTGAATGGGTAAGAGAAATCGAAAACCGCTTTGGTATGCCACGAAAGATTTTTGCCACACTAACAGAAAAGGTGTGATGTGATGCGTAAATGGAAGTATTATTGTCTGAATTTCCTGTCTTTTTTTGCGATCTCCATAGTGAATACGCAGATGATCCCGTTTTTGAGCGCTGTCGGTTATGATGTGGTGATGCGCGGGTATCTGTTGGCAGGAAATGCGTTGATCGCCATATTCGGACAGTTCCTGTTTGGTTATATCTGTGATAAATACAAGCGGATCAAACCTTTTTTTGCATTGGCATATGCCCTTTTTTTGATCAGTGGAATTTTGATGTTTTGGCAAAACAGGCAGCTGTTTTGGTATCATATGTGCAGTGTGGCATTGAGCGGAGGCATGGTAAAGGTGATTATGGGACTCAATGAAACGTGGATGCTGGAAGCAGATGGGGAGCATTATGGCATCCTGCGCTGCTTTGGGGCTTTGGGTTTAACCATCGGTTCTCCGATTGCCGGATGGTTAAGCGATACGTTTGGCTATCTTTCTTTGATCCTCACACTCAGTGGAGTCTCCGCTCTCGTGTTCTTTTTTGTTTGTTTGGTCCATGATGTGAAAAAAAGCGGTGGTACCATTCATGTGGCATCGCTGAAGCAGCTAATGAAGAACATCCCGTATGTACTGCTAGTGGTGATCTATCTGTTGGTGTATATGATCGGTACAGCAGATCAGTATGTGGTGGTAGATAAGATGCTGGATCTGGGAGAGCCGCATGCGATGGTAGGAATTAAGTGGGCGCTTCAGTCCTTTATGGAGGTGCCATTGTTTTTATTATCAGGCAAACTATTACAAAAATATAAGCCGAGTGTTCTTTTGATTTTCGGCACTCTGATGTATGGTGTTAAGTTTTTTCTATATGCGTTTGTACAAAGCGGGATTTGGATCATTGCTATCGCCTCTTTACAGCTTGTGACATTGCCCATCATCATGCTTACCAGCAAGATTTTAATCAAAGAGGTCACTCCAAAGGGATTGTTTAGCAGTGCGCAAATGTTTGCGATGGCGATCTTCATCGGCGGTTCGGGCTTGATTACCCCGCTGATTACCTCATTTCTTTGTGATCGCTATGGTTATGATATGACATTATATCTGGTGGCGCTTTTTAGCATTGTACCAGTGGCTGTGATTTTGATATATTTGCAGGTGATGAAAAGCGTGAGGAGAGAAGGAATATAAAACCTTGCGAAATGAATAAAACATGCTAAAATATGGAGGAAAGGGAAGCTGATAATGAAAGAATATAAATTATTCAAACAAGGGGAAGTTTATCTGTGCAGGGATAAAGAAATGATTCTGTATCGAGGAAGCATGCGTCATGCACAGGGGGATGCGATACTGACGATGTACAATGCATTTGCGGATGTGGTGTTTTCTATACGCTGGCCCAAAAACAATGGCTTGCGTTTGCGGCGCAATCGCAAATTTGAAGGCTTCAAATTTATCTATGAAGGAGAAGGAGGAGAATTACGGATCGGTGAGGAAGGTTACGTTTGGAAACAGGGAGAATGCGAATATCATATCATGTGTAAGAAAGAGAACGATCAAGTGGATCTGTTGCTGCAAGATCGTTACGAATATCTTGGCGGTGTCACTATGGGACGCTGCATGATCAAGCAGTCATTATACAGCGCAGAGATCTGTGCGATGTGGATGTTGTTACAGGAGCGTATCATGGATAAAAGTCTGCCGCTTATGGATCAAGAAGCATTTCTTCAGCGTTGGAAAGAGGCGGCGTTTATATGATGCTGGAACAGGATAAAACTTATCTCATCGATTTGGATGGTACGATGTATCAAGGCGATACGGTGATACCTGAAGCACTGGAGTTCATCGAATATCTGCAAAGAAATCATATCTCTTATCAGTTTGTGACAAATAATGCGATGCGCACACCGAAAGAAATCATGGAAAAGATGCATTCCATGGGCTTTCGCAGTCTTAAAGAAACGGACTTTTTTACTTCTGCGATGGCGGCAATTTCCCATATGAAGAAAACTAGCACTGCCACGCATGTGTTTTTTATTGGTGAGGAGGGATTGCGGCAGGCGATATTGCGCGGCGGCTATGTGATTGATGAAACAGCGGCGCAGCTTGTCTTTGTCGGTCTGGATACACATGCGGATTATTCCCTGTATTGTAAGGCAGCTAGGTGCATACGAGAACGCCATGCGCTGTTGATTGGGACCAATTCGGATCGGTGCATTCCGCAGAGAGATCACTTTTTGATCGGCAATGGGGCGATCTTGCAGATGCTCGCATATGCCACGGAAGCAAAATGTATCACCATCGGCAAACCCAATGCCATTATGATGGAGGAGGTATTGGCATATCTTGGAAAAACGAGGCATGATTGTGTGGTGCTTGGCGATAATTTGGAAACGGATATCGCATTCGCCAAAAACAATGGTGTTAAAAGCATTTTGGTGTGCAGTGGGGTGCATACACAGGCAGATGCCGAACGCTTTTCGATTACCCCAGATCTCATGGTGGATTCCTTGCATGATTTACTCATAAAATAAAAAAACGTATCGTACAATGAAAATGGAGGGATTTCATGGCGATACAGGATTTTTTTATGCTTTGGCGTGATCTCGGATTGTTTCTGTATGCGATTTTAAAGGCGTTTTTACCCTTACCGTCATTAGAGGTGCTGTTAGTACCCTTGGTGATCGCAAAACCTCAGTGCTGGCTGTGGTACTCCCTGATCGGGGCGATAGGAACCTTTATCGGCGGAGGGATCGGTTATGCGATTGCACAGCGTCTTGGTCGTAAAGCATTTGAGCATTTAGCCAGCGGGGAGGAGATCGCAAAAGGGGAAGCACTTATGGATCGCTATGGGGTATGGGCTGTATTGATCGGGGGCGTTACGCCGATTCCTGATTTTTTACTTGCCTATCTAGCGGGATTTACCAATATGCGTTTTTTACGCTTCGCCTTATGTGATGGCGGTGCGAGAATGGCGCGCTCTTTGCTTGTCAGTTATTGTCTGATTACATTGGGCGAGGTAATCAATTTTGATCATTTCGGTACGATCTTATCGCTTGTTATTCTTGTTTGGATGCTGCTTCGCTGGGGCATTGGCAAGAGGCGCGCCCATCATCAAGCAACTGAGAAAAATAAGGAATAACAGGCTCTTGTTCCAATCGCTCTGGATGCCACTGCACCGCAAGCAGCGGCAGCGTCTCATGCTCGAAAGCTTCAATGCGCCCATCCATGGCCACAGCGCTGACTTGTAAATGCGCTCCCAATATTTCGACACATTGATGATGAAAGCTGTTGACAATCGCTGTATCTTTTAGCAAGGATGCCATTCTGCTTCCTTTTACGGTGTGAATCATATGCATATGTGCGCTTTCCTCATGCTCATTTGCCTCAAAGTGCTGACACAGCGTTCCGCCAAAATAAACATTGATGATCTGTAAGCCGCGACAAATACCTAAAATCGGTTTCTTGCGTTTGATAAAGCTGTCTAAAAGACGCAGATCATCCTGATCGACTTCATGCGTATAGAGTTCTGTTTTTTCATGTTTTTCCCTTTGATATAGCTTGGGATCAACATCATAACCGCCACAGATCAATAAGCCATCATACTCCATGGCTAATCCATCCGGATCGATCAAGTTGAGCGCTCCCTGACATTCCACATGATGGCGATGAAAGGCCTGTACATAAGCTTCATTGACAAAATACTTCCATGCATTGTCTAAAAATTCAATGCGGCTGCTGACTAATAATCGTTTCATGGTTACCTCCGTATACGCTATATGCGTATGTTATTTTCTCCTATTACCGGATCAAATCATTCTGTTTTATTTTATGCAAAAGCATAAGGATTGTCAATTTCATTTCGGATACGCCTATCGTCTTATCTTATGTCAAAGAAAGAACAGAGGGAGGGGACAAGTAATTTTTTGTTGACACGAATATTCGTTAATAATAAAATATACAAGAATAAATTATTCAATCGGGCGGATGTATTCGCTCGTCTGTGAATGAGAGGAGAAACTATGGATCTATTGAAACTGCTATTGTTATTTGGTGTGATTGTCGTGATGCTGTGGCGCAAGCGTCCGCTTTGGCAGGCGATTTTGGCAGGCTTGCTTTATCTTGGAATTGTATATCAGATTGCTCCCTTTCACTGGCCACAGCTGGTGTCAAAGGTGTTTCGCGATCAAAGCTCTCTTTCTATTTTGTTATCGCTGTATCTGATTACCTATTTGCAGCGGATGCTGGAGGCAAGACAACAGCTGCGCTATGCACAGGCTGATTTGAACGGTTTGTTTCACAATCGTCGAATCAATGCGGCAGGAGCGCCAATGTTTATCGGCTTATTACCTTCGGCAGCGGCGATGATTCTGTGCGGGGATATTGTGAAGGATGCCACCGAGGGTTATTTACAGCCAAAGGAACAGGCATTTGTAACCAGTTGGTTCCGTCATATACCGGAAAGCACGCTGCCAACCTATGCCAGCGTACTGTTGATGGCAAATCTGGCGAATGTGGCACTGACAGATTTTATTCCGGGGATGATAATACCGATATTGTTTTTGATTCTATTGGGTTATTTTCCGTATTTACAGCGACTGCCCAAGGATCCGGGAACAGTGAAAAGCGAGCATCGATTTTTGGATTTGCTTCATCTCATGCAGCATCTTTGGACCTTGCTTATGATCTTAGCGTTGATCCTGATTTTTCAATTATCCGTGGTCGCTGCTGTAGCGATGGTCATTGGAATAGCCGCAATCATCTATCGCTTTTCTTTAGAGGAATTAACAGTGATGCTACGCAGCGCATTTGAGGTCAAACTGCTACTGAATACCTTTCTTGTATTGGTACTGAAAGAATTTATTGCCTTCAGCGGAGCATTGGAAAGTTTGCCGCTACTGCTTTCCCATTTACCGATTCCCATGGTTTTTATCTTTGTTCTTTTGTTTTTTATTGGTGGGATTATCAGTGGCACAAGCGGGATCATTGCAATGGGGACTCCAATCGCTTTTGCCGCTATGGATGGGGGAATGCCGCTGATGGTGCTTCTTATGTGCATTTCCCATGCTGCCAGCCTTGTATCGCCCACCCATATTTGTTTGGTAGTAGCAGCGGAGTATTTTCATATCTCCTTGGGCGAGTTGATCCGCAAAACCTTATTGCCGGCTTTGCTGTTTTGCGTGCTTGTACTATGCTATTATCACATGCTGCTATTGCTGCCGATCGGCTAATAAAGTTCACCATAATAAAAAGGAAAGGGGAGGATTTGCCCTTGATTA
>CANPNQ010000095.1 GCA_947575425.1 uncultured Erysipelotrichaceae bacterium | reverse complement strand
GGAATGGCATCGTATCGACACTGTTATTGACGGGAACGATCTTGCTTGGGGTGGTGTTGACTTTTTGGGTCTCCCGCTTGTTAAGTGCTACGCTGCTAAAGGGCGTACCATCAGCCTTTACCTTGGAGCTGCCGCCTTATCGTAAACCGCAGTTTGGAAAGGTGATTGTTCGCTCCATCTTTGATCGTACCTTGTTTGTGTTAGGCAGGGCAGTTTCCGTCGCGATACCGGCTGGGGCATTGCTGTGGATATTGGCAAACATCAGTATAGATGGAGTCACTCTGCTTACGATGATCTCCTCCTTTCTTGATCCCTTTGCCCGTCAGCTGGGATTGGATGGCGTCATTCTGCTTGCGTTTATTCTGGGCTTTCCTGCCAATGAGATTGTTGTGCCAATCATTCTTATGACATATCTTTCTTCCACGCATATGATGGAGATGAGCGATCTTTTTGCGCTTAAGGAATTGCTCGTCGCCAATGGATGGACTTGGGTCACGGCGATCTGTACGATGCTGTTTTCACTCATACATTATCCGTGCGCGACTACCTTATTGACAATCAAAAAAGAAACGGGCAGTTATAAATGGACACTTTTGGCATTTCTCATTCCCACCCTTGTCGGTATGCTTGTATGCTTCGTAGTCTCTCATGTAGCGTTACTCTTTCTTTGAGTGAAAGGAAGGCATTGATTCAAGTGTGTCATAGGGCTATCTGTAAATCTTAGAAAGGCGTATCGTTTACGATATGTAAACTGTGGAAAATCGAGAAAATCAATCAAGCAGGGGCAGAATGGTGAGCCGAGATTGACAAAAGGGGATAGACAATTCAATAAATTCTGTTATAATAAGGGCATTGAGAAATACCAATATTTATATATGAATGGATAAAGTACGGAGGAATTATGAAATTAAAAGAAACAGTGTCCATGGATGTATTGAAAGAGTTTAATTTTATGATGGTAGAGCATAACACACAGAGCGGATTTCAGCGATTTACCAAGCATTACGGGATCTTTTTGGTAACCGTTTGTAACAATCAGCTGGAGAAAGCGATTCAGATCACATTAAATGCGGATGGGCGTCAGCCGATGAAAAATAACCGCATTGTCGCAAGCATTCATCAGATCAATCATGATTTATGTGAAATGGCAGTTCGTGGTTATTTGGAATTGCCTCAGCATTCGGTGGAACCGATTACGAATGATTGGGACAAGCAGATGCGTGAAAGCAATCCATTTGCCTTTATGATGCAAGACTGCTAAGAAAAAAGAGTGTTCTGGGAAGCAAAGAATATGATCTGCGATTCCAGCAACACTCTTTTTGTTTGTTTTTTGATTATTTGATACAGGATGCGATTTTATCACCCATTTGTGAACAAGTGAGTTGCTTCGCACCATCCTCCATGATATCCGCGGTGCGATAGCCCTGATTCAGTGTCTCATTGACTGCGGCTGTGATGGCATCGCTTTCCTTTGACAGATCAAAACTGTATTTCAACATCATACCGGCTGCCAAGATCGTACCGATCGGATCGGCAATATTTTGTCCGGCAATGTCCGGGGCGGAGCCATGGATCGGTTCATACATGCCGATGCTTCCTTCGCCCAGTGAAGCACTGGGTATTAAACCGATGGAACCGGTGATCATGCTTGCTTCATCGCTTAAGATATCACCAAACATATTTTCAGTGACGATCACATCGAATTGAGCAGGCTGCTTCACAATCTGCATGGCACAATTATCCACTAACATATCATGTAACGTGACATCGGGATATTCTTTTGCTACCTCATGAACGATCTTACGCCACAAACGGGAGGTATCAAGGACATTTGCCTTGTCGACAGACACCACTTTGCCATGGCGCTTGCGGGCTGTTTGAAATGCGCTGTGGGCGATGCGGCGGATTTCGTGTTCACGATAGATCATCTGATCGACTGCGACCAATTCGCCGTTTTCTTCTGTGGTTTGCTTATCCCCGAAGTACACACCGGAAATCAGTTCTCTGACGACCATGAAGTCAATGCCCTGATCGACAATGTCTTTACGTAAAGGAGAGGTGTGGGATAGCTGCGGCAATATGGATGCCGGACGTAAATTGGCGTACAGACCCATGCCTTTGCGAATCCCCAACAATGCTTTTTCAGGACGAATGGAGGGATCCACATGATCCCATTTGGGACCGCCGACTGCGCCCAGCAATACGCTGTCACTGTGTATGCAGGCATCTAGTGTCTCTTGTGTTAGGGAAGTACCATAGGCATCAATCGCACAGCCTCCTGCCAATACTTCGCGGTAATGAAAGGTATGATGATATTGTATCGCGATGCGATCCAATACCTTAATCGCTTCATTGACGATCTCCGGTCCGATGCCATCCCCTTTGATGATCGTGATCTGTTTTTCCATTACCAATCCTCCTTTGAGATGCTTTGCAATAAGCCGCCCTGTGCCATGATGTGCTTCATAAATTCAGGGAAGGGCTGTGCCTGATAGGTCTCCTGTTTGGTGAGGTTGGTGATGATGCCGCTGTCAAAATCAATCGTAATTTCATCCTGATCCGCAATGCGCTCTCCGGCTTCCTCACATTCCATGATCGGCAGCGCAATGTTAATGGCATTGCGATAGAAAATGCGCGCAAAGCTTTTGGCGATGACGCAGCTGATGCCGCAGGCTTTAATGGCGATCGGCGCATGTTCACGAGAGGAGCCGCAGCCGAAGTTATCCTTTGCGACAAGGATATCACCACCTTTGATCTTATGAATGAAATCCTCATCGATATCACACATACAATGAGCGGCCAATTCCTTTTCATCACTTGTATTCAAATAACGAGCAGGGATGATGACATCCGTATCGACGTTATCCCCGTATTTATGTGCTGTTCCATGTGCTTTCATATTCATATCCTCCTTATTTACCGCTAATATAGCCGGCTATGGCACTGTAGGCCGCAATGGCAGGGGAGGCGAGATATACTTCACTGTTCACATGCCCCATGCGCCCGACAAAATTGCGGTTGGTCGTTGCGACACAGCGCTCTCCCTCGGCTAAAATTCCCATGTAGCCGCCCAGACAAGGACCACAAGTTGGCGTGGAAACGATACATCCCGCATCGATGAACGTATCGATATAACCGCGTTTGATACATTCTTTGTATATGCTTTGCGTTGCCGGAATGATGATGGCCCTTACATCCTTGGCAATATGCTTGCCCTTTAATATGTCGGCTGCCATTTTCATATCCGATAAACGTCCGTTTGTACAGGAGCCGATGACGACCTGATCGATTGTGATCTTTTCTGTGATCTCATCAATCGTTTTGGTGTTTTCCGGCAGATGGGGGAAGGCGATGGTCGGACGCAGCTGACTGAGATCAATGGTGATGATCTGTTCATAGGCATCCGGATCCGGCTGATAGATTTGATAAGGGCGAGTGACACGCTCCTTCATATAGCCGATCGTGATGTCGTCAACCTCAAAGATACCATTCTTGGCACCTGCCTCGATTGCCATGTTGGCAATGGTGAAGCGATCATCCATCGACAGGGAAGAAAGAGCGCTGCCCCCGAATTCCATAGAGCGATATAGGGCTCCATCCACACCGATCCTACCGATGATATGCAGGATGACATCCTTACCGCTGACTCCTTCGCTTAGGGAATTGATCAACTCAAAGCGAATGGCCGAGGGTACCTTAAACCAACAGGTGCCGCTTGCCATACCGGCAGCCATATCGCTAGAACCCACTCCGGTAGAAAAGGCGCCCAAGGCTCCATAGGTACATGTATGGGAATCCGCGCCGATGATGCATTCTCCGGCAGCCACAATCCCTTTTTCCGGCAAAAGGGCATGTTCTATGCCCATGTCACCGACATCATAATAATGTGCAATATCAAAACGACGGGCGAAGCTGCGGCATGTTTTGCATTGTTTGGCAGCTTTGATATCCTTATTGGGCGCAAAGTGATCCATGACAAGGGCAATCTTTTGTGAATCAAATACCTTCATAAAGCCATGCTGATCAAATTCTTTGATGGCCACAGGAGAGGTGATATCATTGCCCAGCACCAGATCCAGTTTGGCTTCGATCAGCTGACCGGCGCTGACTTCCGTTAATCCGGCATGGGCAGCCAAAATTTTTTGCGTCATAGTCATTCCCATAGTTTATGCTCCTTCCTTTTGCGCGATGGCACGATTTAATGCGCTGCATAGTGCCTGTAAGGATGCGGACACCCCATTGCTCCTTATGATCGCAATCCAGTATTTTTACATAAGCGACTGCCTTGGAAGTAGAGCCACTGGTTAAGGCATGCTCACTGTAATCCTGAATTTCAAAGGTGCGCTTTAAATGATTGCGCAGGGCATTGGCAGCCGCATCCAAACGTCCGTTGCCATCCCCGCAGATTTCCATATCCTGATTTTGATATTTGACATGCAGCTGGGCATGTAAATGATCACTGCGCTGAAAGTGATAATCGATAAGCTCTACCGGTGTAGTCACATTCATAAATTCATCCGCAAACCGCTGATAGATCTCTTTCGGTAACAGCTCTTTATGCTCGCGATCGCTGATTGATTTCATATAGTAGCCGACACTTTCCCGCATTTCATTCGGTAATATGATGCCATAGCTTTCCTCTAATACGTAATTGACACCGCCTTTTCCCGATTGGGAATTGATGCGGATGACATCGCTCTCATATTCCCGACCGACATCCTTGGGATCTATCGGTAAATAAGGGACATCCCATATTTGCCTGTGCTGTTCTTCCCGCAAATGCATGCCCTTGGCAATCGCATCCTGATGAGAACCGCTGAATGCCGCAAAAACAAGCTTTCCGGCATAGGGCTGCCGCATAGATACTTTCATGCGGGTGTTTTGCTCATACACTGCAGCGACATGGGGCATATCATGGAAATTCAACTGTGGATCTACGCCCATCGCATACAGATTCATCGCCAAGGTGATGATATCCACATTACCAGTGCGCTCTCCATTTCCGAATAATGTACCCTCAATGCGATCCGCCCCTGCCAACAGACCCATTTCACTGTCTGCCACCGCGCATCCGCGATCATTGTGGGGATGCAGGGAAACGATGATGGAATCGCGGCGCTTCATATGCTTGCACATATATTCAATCTGCGATGCATAGACATGAGGCATTGACATTTCCACCGTCACCGGCAGATTGATGATGCATTTCTGATCAGGGGTTGGCTCCCATACATCAATCACGGCGTTACAGACCTCCAAGGCGTATTCCACTTCTGTTCCGGTAAAGCTTTCCGGTGAATACTCAAAGGTGTAATTTGCACCGCATTCCTCACTTAACTCCTTTAATAGACGAGCCCCTGCCACAGCAATCTGCTTGATTTCTTCCTTG
>CANPNQ010000094.1 GCA_947575425.1 uncultured Erysipelotrichaceae bacterium | reverse complement strand
TCATCATATCCCAAATGGTTATCCAGTTCTGCTTGAAGCATCGCTTCAAGCAATGGAGCGAAGATATCTTTTAGTGCATCCTGCATATCCGCAACTGATTTGGGGTGATAATATCCTTTCGCCCAAAATTTCCTTTTCCATATTTATAAATTAAATTCGCATGGCGATCAAATACCATCAATGTTGATTTGCTTTTCAAATACCCCATGAATTCTGATATCGCATATTTTGACGGTATTGTTATCAACATATGGATATGATCCGGGCATGCTTCTGCTTCCAACAATTCTACTCCTAGTTTCCTTTCACACAGACTTCTCCTATATCTTTTCTTAATTTCTTGTATATTACCATTCCTCTGTGTTCCAGAATGATTACTATATGGTATTTACAAATATAGCTTGTATGTGATAATGTTTCTGTGTCTCTCATAGACAGCACACCTCCTATCATTTTCTGTGATCGCCAAATCATCAGTATGATAGCAGTTGATGTGTTTTTTGTTTTTTTCAATTTTTCCTTTCAGTTAAACTCTCACCACGCGCATAGCACGTGGTATTGAAAGTTATAAAAAAGTCCCTGTTTATGGGACTTTTCTAGTTTACATGGTGCAGACGATGAGATTTGAACTCACACGAGCATACGCTCACTACCCCCTCAAAGTAGCGTGTCTGCCATTCCACCACGTCTGCGTATCCACTTTTTTTGAAACTGCTATAATATAATACCGTATTTCATAAAAATAATCTATCCCTTTTTGAAAAAAGATCAAAAAAATAGTGTCCAACCATATTTCCATCGGAACCAAGGAAGGATGATAAGACACCCCTATGCAGGACACATCATCTCGCCGCTCACGTCTCAAATAACGATGAAAATTCTATATTCTTGCGCCCCATTATGGTATAATAGCACAGGATAAACAAAAATAAAAAACCATCGGCTTGGATGTAGTGCGTTTCCTTATCCAAGGAAAATGGCACCCTCTGTAGGAATCGAACCTACAATTAGATCTTAGGAGGATCCCGTGATATCCATTTCACCAAGAGGGCATTAAAAATGGCGCACCCGACAGGAATCGAACCTGCAACCTTTTGAATCGGAATCAAATGCGCTATCCAATTGCGCCACGGGCACGTACAAATATATTCTAACACAATTTATGAAAATAGAAAAGGTTTCCACCGCAAAAAAATGAAAGGAGTGAGGCATATGCGAAGAATGGGCAAATATCTTTGTGCATTGCTTTGTCTGTTGTGCCTGCTTCCGGGGATTTGCTATGTGCGCGGAGCGAATGCTTATACGATCCGTGATTATCAGATCCAAATTCAAGTGGATAAAAGCGCTGTCATGCAAGTAGAGGAAAGAATTCAATTGGAGGATTGCAACGAACTGGCATTCACAAAGGATATTTTACAGAATTACTCCTATGATGCCAATCAAGACGGTACACCTGAGACCTATGCTTATGAGATCAGCGACATTCAGGTAAGTGGAGCCGAGGTTTCCAGCAGCTATGAGGATGGCAGACACAGACTGCGCTTTACCCTCGCCCATCAAAATGCCGAAATCGTTTTGCGCTATCAGGTGCGGATGCGCCGCTATGAAACCAAGGATGCCAATCTGTTTTTATATGAGATGATCTCTCCCTTTCATGAAGGAACAATCGAGAATTTCCATGCTTCTATCACCTTTCCCAATACACCGGATACCGCCTTTGACGTATACCAAATTGATACTGATTTGATGCAAGGAAACCGCTTCAATTCCTATGTGAACAATAAGACTTTGGAAATCAGCGGAGCTTTGCGTCCCAGCGAAGGAGTAATGATCAGCGCTACCCTGCGCAATTTCTTCTTTACTTATTCCAATCCGATCACTCTGCATTTGTTTTTCACGGTATTTTCCATTATGCTCGTTATGGGTACTTACTTTTTCATTATCAAAGGTGGCAGGATCCGTAGAAAACGCATCTATCGGGAACGCCTTCCGCTTCAGGGGGTACCGCTTGGCTCTTATGGCTATATTTTAGATGGCATCGTGGATGAAGCCGATATCCTATCCATTCTCATCGAATGGGCAAACAAAAATCATATTCAGATCCGCAATGAGAATCAGACTGTCTCCCTTGTGCTGATCAATGAGCTTCCCTTCGATGCACCCAATTATGAAAAAGATTTGTTCAACCTGTTATTTACCAATTATACCATGGTAACGATCGATCAGCTGAAGGAACGCAATTTATATCCGAAAATCAAAGAAATTGAACACGACATTCATTTCGCTTTGGAAAAAGATAAGAAATCCGTTATATACGCAAACTCCTCTTATCTCTCCCAATTACCCGCCGCCATCCTGATTTGTATTCCTTTGGCTCTCACCATGTATGCCTGCATATATGCATTGGAGTATGAGCTCTTTGCGGGGCTGCCTTATGCATGTGCAACCGCCGCTATCATCTATCTGAATTTACTCCCATGGATCTGGATTGGCAAGCATCGCTATCGCTTAAGCAAGAGTGCATATGATGTCTACCGTATTTTGACCATGCTCATCAACTTTATTTGCGGCGCTTTGCTCTATCATTATCTGTTGGAGCATCAGACTCCGGTTGTTTATATCGCCATCAATTATGTATTGACCGTATTGTTCACCTGTATTCTCATCTTTATGGAGCGCAGGACCGTGTATGGCAGAAATCAACGTATGCGCTTATTATCCCTGCGCCAATTTATCCGCAATGTAAGCAGTGAACAGCTGACCCGCGCTCTGGCGGAGGATCCCTACTATTTTGAAAAGCTGTTACCCTATGCCTATATTTTTGATATCACCGATATTTGGGGTAAGAAATTCACTTTGATTCCCTTGCAGGCACCGCTATGGTATTTCCATGCCAAAGCCGACATGCATTCCACCATCTATTGGATGCGATCCTTAGAAGAAGCATTGGAAGCGATCAAAAATGCCCTATACTATCATGCCAAAGCAAACAAAATCCTTCCACATAAGCAAAAAGCAAAAGAAAGGGAAGAAACATAGAGAAGTATACGACAAAAGTATCTGGGACAATACAGAAAATAGAAGCAACGTAGCCGAATTGATTTGTGTTTCCGATAGAAAAAGCATCCGCTAATCCAAAAGAAAGCCACCCCCTATGCAGTGTTCCTCTTTTGGTTAAATCGGATGTTTTGATATATCCTTCCTTCTCTATCTGTTTCATTTGACGCTTTCCGCTTGGCATGGATCACTGCGTACAGATCATGCCTTTCCCTGTTGATTCAAAGGATACTTGGACAATGCCTCCATCAGGTAATACAAGCGCACCTGATCGTGCTCACTCATTGGGATATTAGGATTATAGAGGTAATGAGCCAGCACATCCGCATCTTTTAACACTTCGGCATACACATTGTCCTCCCTTACCTGCTTATCGGAATGGACCGCAATCGCATGCGTGATCGTCTGTATTTCCTTTTTTGTAAAAATCGCACTTTCTTCTAATATCGCTTGTGCCAATTCTGCACTTTTTTGCGCATGATCCTTTTGCGCTACGTTATACGCATATACCGCAATATCATGAAGCATCGCCGCAATTTGGCATAATTCGGCATCGATATGGTGAATCATTGCCAATAGAGCCGCAAACTGTGATACACCGTAAAGATGAATATACGCAAATTTACGCTCTCCCTCCTGCGCCAGTTGCTCAATCATTTGATCTGCCTTAACTCTGATCTGTTCCAAGCGATCCATACTTATCCCTCCTCATCACGTGATGATTGCTTATGATGATCCGCCATTTCTATATCCAAGCGGAAATTTAGAACGTAATCGAAAAAAGCATTGCGCTATTGATTATATGTGACTATCCTATATTTCATTCATCCATGAATGAGCATGCAGAGAGCTTGATTCATTATGATAAATCATTCATATCTATTATATCATCTCCTTCTTATCCTATGGTAGTGAAATATGAAATTTGATCTTATTTTCTTCCTACCCTCCCGCCAATAACCAACTGATATACATGTACTCATGGATTCACTCTTACAACCGCCTCCCATATCCGCTCCGCGTTTCTCCATACAAAAATCCGCTATTTCTCTCCTATTGCCATTTCCTATTATAACGAATTAGAGTATAATAGGATTATAGTGGAAGGCATAGGAGGGATCATTGTATGCTGATCAAGGATGAAATGCTGGCAGAGGCCATTGCCCGCTCATTGCATAAGGAAAAACAGGAAATCACGCGTGAGGATCTGGAGCATATCGAACAGATCCATGCACGGGGAATGGAGATACAATCATTGGAAGGTTTAGAGATATGCGAAAATCTGACCTATTTGGATTTAAGTGGAAATCGCATTGAAGTGCTGGACCCGATCAAGGGGCTGCGTGATCTGGAGATCGTCAATCTCAGTAAGAATCTGCTTCGCGATATCTCTGCTTTGCGTAATTTCCGTAATTTGAAGCGGCTTGATCTCTCCCGTAACAATCTGTATGTGATGGATATCTCTGCCATCAATACGATGAGTAATCTGGAAACGCTGAATCTGGATCGCTGTAAGGTAGATGCGATCATTTATCTAGAGGGTTGTAAACATTTACAAAAGCTGTGGCTGGGATTGGAAGGCGCGCATTTTCCGTTGAGTATTTTAGGTACGTTGAAAGAGCTGAAGGAATTACATTTAAGCAAGCTGTGGATGTATGAAATATCGGATCTGACTTATTTGGAGCATTTAGAAGTATTGGATCTGGCGACAAATCTGTTTTCCGATCTTACCCCCATCGCCTCAATGAAGCAGTTAAAGAGCCTGAATGTGGCGAATAACTGTTATCTCCACGATTATTATGTGCTGGCAGATCTGCCAGAGCTGGAGGAGCTGAATATCTCTTATAATGAGCTAAGTGATTTTTCCTTTTTGAAGCAGCTGCGTCATATCAAAGATCTGCGGCTGTTGCAATGTGGAACGATTGATTTGCAGGTTATATCGCATATGCATGAAATGGAAAAACTGGATATTTCCGATAATCGTATCACCCATATCGAGGTACTTTCTCATATGAAGCAGCTGCGCTACTTAAAGGCAAGCAGTTGTGGAATTAAGGATATTGACTTCTTGAAGGAAGCGAAGCATATCCGGGAGTTGAATCTCTATAATAACAACATTACGCGCATTGATGCATTGGCAAATTGCGTGGAGATGACCAATTTGGATGTCGGAAATAATAATATCAAGGATATTGAATGTCTTTCACAGATGAATCATTTGGAAGGATTGGGACTTGCCAATAATAATATCAAGGATATAACTCCGTTACAGCATATGACGAATCTGGGAACATTGGATCTGTATGCTAATGTGATTAGTGATCTGACAGCGCTGAGC
>CANPNQ010000093.1 GCA_947575425.1 uncultured Erysipelotrichaceae bacterium | reverse complement strand
TGATTGTGCTTCCTGATCCAGCAGGACCTCCTGTTCCTTCAAGCGCTCTATAAAGGCATCATATTCGCGAAACCACGCCTCGGAACACAGATCGCTGCGTTTGAATAAGGCATGTAGATCATTGACATTCGCTTTCATGATGAGGCAATGATCTTGTATCTTATCCTCTTTCGTTGCCTGTATGGAAGTCTGTACACAGCTGCGCACACAAAAAAAGAATAAAAGAAGCAGAATGATTCCTATCACTACATCTCTTATTCTTATCGTTATCTGTTTTCCTTCATATATGATATGCTTCATGATCCCCTTTTTTTGTATGTTTCCCTGCCTCTTCTATCGACAGGTGCATCATACATATCTCCTCCTGTGTCTTCAGCATATACCTTCATCCTTCTTTTTTCAACCCTTTTTTGGTAAAAAATAACAATTTCAATGAATTATTTCGGTTAATATTATTATTTATATATGATTTGGTTGAAATAATTATTACATAGCGGAATAGCCTTCCCAGCATTTCCCCATATAAAAATGTATCTGACAAAAGAGGTACAACAAAAAGCCAATATTGGATGTCCTCCTTCACAAGATACATTTAAATAAATGAACCATACTGAGATCCATTAACGCACTTCCAGTGACAGATTACTTCAAAAAACCCTCAATGATAACTGCCTCTGCTTCTTCCTCGCTTAATCCGAATGTCTGTAATTTTATTAACTGTTCGCTATTGATTTTGCCGATCGCCGCTTCATGAACAATCTGCGCATCCACATGATTGGCGGATATCTCCGGGATAGAGGATATCTTTGCTTGATCCATCAATATGGAATCGCATTGTACATGAGCGCGGCATGGCGCATTCCCAACCGCGATGGGATGGAATACCTGCGTCGATGTGTCCTTACCGATCGAGCGGGAGATAATCTGAACGACGCTGCCCGCTCCGTTTAAATACACGCTGACATCGGAATAAGCATATTGATCTCCATGCGTCATTAAGCGCTCTGAAATCACTAACTTCGCTTTTTCCTGCAAATAACACTCTGTATTGCGTTTGGTGGAATCCACCCCCTTAATCTGCGACATATCCATTTCCATATAAGAGCCTTCCTCCATATGGACAATCGTAGTCGGATTTAATATACGCGCCCCGCTTCCATTGCCCTCGCCGATATGCTTCTCCGTATAAGTGACCTTGGCATTTTTCCCGATGTGGAAGGTATGAATGCCGTCATGCTGGGAGGTATCACATCCATCATTATGGATGCCGCATCCCGCAACGATCTCCACCTGTGCATTCTCTCCGATATAAAAATCATTATAGACAAGATCACTCACCCCGCTGTTAGTCAAAAGTACCGGAATATGGATGCTTTCCTCCTTGGCATTTGGCTTCACTATGATATCGATCCCATTCTGATCACTCTTGGGACGTATCGTGACCTGCTCGGTGGAATGACGTTCCACCCCTTCTCCATTCATCCGCAGATTGAATGCGGTCCCCGGCTGAAACCCCCGTATGCCGGCGATCATTTCCAACAACTGTTTTTCCTTATCCTGCATACGATCACCTACTTCTTATATTCGCAGGAGGGCAGATCCTCCATGAGAGAGGGAAGAATTTCCGCCCGTTTTCCCTGTCGCTTGATCGCACCGTTCTCTACGATCCATATTTCATCCGCCATATTCATGATCCGCTCCTGATGCGAGATCAATAAAATACTCAATTTCTTGTTTTCATGAAGCTGTCCAAATGTCTCCACCAGCTTGGCAAAGCTCCATAAATCGATCCCCGCCTCAGGCTCATCAAAAATCGCCAGTTCCAAATCCCTTGCCAACAATGTAGCGATCTCAATACGCTTGACTTCCCCGCCGGAAAGGGATGCATCCACATCCCGATTCAGATAATCGTTGGCACATAAGCCTACCGCACTCAAGTAGCCACAGGTCTCCTCATGGCTCAATTCACGTCCATGTGCCAGCGATAACAGTTTAGCCACACTCATTCCCTTAAAGCGAGGCGGTTGTTGGAAGGCATAACCGATTCCCAATTTGGCTCGTTCGCTGACGGATAACTGGGTAATATCCTGCCCCTTCCATACAATGCGGCCTTCCTTTGGCTGTGCCATTCCCATGATCAAGCGTGCCAGTGTGGATTTCCCTCCGCCATTCGGACCTGTAATAACGGTAAAACTCCCCTGCTCTATTTCTGCGCTCAAATCACGAATGATCTGATTACCGTTTGCCTCAAAGCTTAAATGTGATAATGTAAGCATGATTCTCACCTCATAATTCTGTCTGTTTATTCTACCATATTTTGAAAGAAGTGACATCATTTATCCATCTTTTCCTTCATGTTTTCTTATCTGTATACTGATGTGGGTATTTGAAGGAGAGTGACGTGTTCTGCGCAAATGTATAGTGGTATGATTTTGGCTGGCAAACATCACATAGTTAAAATCAGTCATGTGCATAAGACTCTGTGGCAAAAATAAATGATATCATTACCAGCAGGATTTAAGCGCGCACGTCCTGCCATGCCTTTAATCCATAAGCACTCTTTGCTTGTTTAACAGCGCGACGAATTGCCTCTTCCATACATTTGGTTGCCAGTACGCCGACGATATCCACCGCGCTTTCGCATTCACCGGTTGCCATGACAAATATACTGTCGCCATCACTCATCGTGTGGACTGGCTGAATGGTTTTTGCATAAGCGTTGTGGGTGATTGATGCGACCTTGGTACACTGTGCCTTGTCGAGTTTGGCATTGGTAACGATACAGCCAATCGTCGTATTGCCCTGAGGCAATGCTTCCAATGTCTGAATCATCAGTTCCTTGGTGGATAAAATTTGATCGTTCATCCATACCCCTGCCAGTTGCGAGCCATCGCTGTCCACCACATTGCCGCAGGCGTTGACCGCAACAATCGCCGCCACCTGTAATTCACCCATCTGGATGCCATAGGTCCCCAGCCCGCTTTTCATCGCATGTTCCTTCCCCATGATCTTACCAACGCTGGCCCCGGTTCCCGCACCGACATTGCCTTCCTTGATCTCATCAGCGGTATTTTGGCAAGCCGCATACCCCATCGCAGCATCAGGACGACAGTGTACATCACCGACTCCCAAATCAAACAAACTCGCTCCGCATACGATCGGCACTTTAACAAAGCCCATATCATGACCGCATCCTGCTTCCTCCAAATAGCGCATGACACCTCCTGCCGCATCTAATCCAAAGGCACTGCCTCCGCTCAAGCAAATCGCATGGACCTTTTGCACCATATTGACCGGATTCAACAGGTCTGTTTCCCTCGTTGCCGGACCTCCGCCTCTGACATCCACTCCTGCGCTGCATCCTTCCTTGCATAAAATTACCGTACAGCCACTGCCCCCCTGCTCATCCTGTGCCTGTCCTACCTCAATTCCTCTGATCTCACTCATCTTGATTCCCTTCATTTCCTTCATCCTCTCTGCTTTCTATTATGAACCCCCATTCGCAATTACTGCGATAATGCATTCCAGCGCCAATCCATCCCTCATAACCATATAAGAAAATCACTCATCAACTCATCCCCTTGGGACGATTATCCACCAGATGAATCGGCAATTCTCCCATAATCATCGGCTGAAAACCATACATATGCGTATCGACATCCTCGAACAGCGACATGGCTTTCTCCACAAACAAATCCCAATCATAAACCACATAATCCAAATAGGTATAAAACAAACCATTTGCGGCTCCGATATTCTCCGCAATTCCACCTTTCACGCAAATGCGACTGACCGCTTCTTCCAGATTTTCCCTTACCAACAAGCGCTTTTCCTGCGCTATATGAGAATGCTCATAAAACAGAAATCCGACCACGACCCCCAGCGCTCTTGCCTTTCTGACTCTGCCTTCTTTTTTATGGATAAAATCATATATGATCTCCAGTTGGGAGGACACACCGCTGTATACATCACTGCGTAAAAAATACTCATGATATCTTGGCAATACGACATAGGCAGAATAGATTTGATGCTGGTAAGCACGCTTTTTCTCCCATGCGATATCCTCACTGAATTGCGCAAACTGTGCTAATGTCATCCCCTCCTCGCGAGGCTGCTTCAAAAATTTCATATCACCGATCATAAACATACGGGCATATTCACCGATCCGCTGATCTAAAATTTCCTGCATGCGTTTTGTCTTATCCGCTTTCTTGTAATTATTCCAAGCATCACAGACAACATCGATATCGAAACGCTGGCGTGAAATACGCGGATAAATTAAAATCCTTTCTTCCTGCGCTACCTCCATATCTGTGAAACCATCTGCACAGATCGTCTCCTTGCCTGCGCAATCCTTTTGATCTCTCACACCGAGATTGTCCCATCCATCCGACACATTTCGTTTGGGCAATGCATCATGAAAATCCCATACCTTATGTAAGGTATTGGGCGCACGCTCCATCAAATAGCGATAGCACAAATATAAGAGAGTATCTCCCTGCGGGGTGAGGCACCATTCGTATCGGTCTGATCCTACTTTTCTCAAGCAAAACCGACATTCCCCGATATATTCCTGTAACAGTGTGGAAAGACGCTTTTTCGCTCTCACATCCTCATGATGATCCAACCATCCTCGCAGTTGCTTTTCTTCTTTGAAAAATGCCTCCCAAAATAAACGAACCTGTTTGCGGAACGATTCCATCGGCACACCTCCCTATACTATTATTATAGCCGATTTTTCCACTTTTTCCCATTTAATTATGTTCTTCATTTACTTTGTATCATGCCTTTCGTATAATTACAGGCAATAGGGGAAAGGAAAGAAGGATCATGAAGGAACGAAGCTTTGGGGCATATTTGTATCATGTCATACGCATGAAGAGCATGACCCAAAAGGAGGCAGCGGAATTATTACATATCTCACCGCAGGCCCTAAATAATTATATACAGAATAAGCGTTATCCGGATATGGAAACGATGGTCCATATTTTAAAGGTGTTTCATTTGGATGCCAACCGCGTATTTCAGTTGGAGAAAGTGGACATCTCTTCTGCATTGAGCATCGATGAAATGCATTTCATACAGATGTATCGCTCCTTGGACCTCTCCCAACAAGAATTTGTATTAAAAATGATGAAAGAGCTACCGAGGAAATAAAGATGATATCTTATGTGAATGAATGCGATGGATGGGCATCATACCCTGTACAAGTGCTTGTTTATCTGTGTAAGGATCGGAAAGCGTATTATAAAAAACGCTTTTTTTGTATGATCGGATGAATGAGAGTAGATCACACATAAGCGCTTTAACAAAGAAATGATACAATATACACCGTGATACCGCACAGCTGCTTCCCCATTCATTTTGTTCCTTCCCGCTTGCTTCCCTTTCTCATCTGAATTCCATCTTTATAAAACACTG
>CANPNQ010000092.1 GCA_947575425.1 uncultured Erysipelotrichaceae bacterium | reverse complement strand
CATCCATTTCCAATGTTTCCTGAAAGCGCTCAACGCCATCATCCCCCTCATACTCCCCTTTGATATACAAGGGCCCGATCGCCCGTATGCCTTCTTCCTCATGACGATAGGTCAATCCTTCCTGTACCTGTAAGGATAACAGGCGCTTTACATGATCCGCAAATATCAACTGCTTTTCTATTTTCATTTTCTTCATCACAAAAACCTCCCATTACTATGTATGCCGCTTTGAAACACTTTATGCGTCAATAGCGCAGACAAGTCACACATTATTTTAAGGCTCCAAGGATTATGATAAGAAAAACACAAAAAAAGGAAAAACAGTCCAAATAAAACTGCGCAAGCAAACAAAACAAAAGGAAGTCCTGTTCAGGACTCCCACATGGGTATTAAAACCTTCCATACTTCCTCGACACCTTCTTTATTGAGCGCCGAGAACGGGATGAGCGGCTCTTCTTTTGCCAAAGCCAAGGATGCACGCAGTTGTTTGATTTGATGCATGCGCCGCGATGGTTTCACCTTGTCCATTTTGGTTGCGACTATGCAGATCGCTATCTGATAATAGCGCGCATATTCCAGCATTGCGAAATCATCCTCACTTGGCAGATGTCGTGCATCCAAAAGGATAACCAATCCCTTCTTCTGTTTGCGCAGGGCAAAATAATCCTCCATCATTGCGCCAAATTTCATCAGCTGTGCCTTGGAGGCATTCGCATAGCCATAACCGGGTACATCCACCAACATATAGCGATCATCCAAATTGAAAAAGTTAAGCAGTCGTGTTTTCCCCGGTGTATTGCCAACATATGCCAGTTTTTTTCTTCCCGTAATGGCATTGATGAAACTGGACTTTCCGACATTGGAGCGCCCTGCCAAGACAACCTCGGGCAGCTCGCTGTCCGGCCATGAGGCACGATCCGGCGCACTGACGATCAATTCGGCTTTCTGCAGGTTCATGGATTATTCCTTCACCAAGGCGATATCCAATACCTGCGATACCTTTTCTACCGGTACGAATTGGATGCTTTCTTTTACCACTTCCGGAATATCATCGATATCCTTTACATTGGCCTTCGGGATGACAACGGTCTTGATGCCGCAGCGATGAGCCGCCATACTTTTTTCCTTCAAGCCGCCGATCGGCAACACATTACCGCGCAAGGTTACCTCACCGGTCATTGCCACATCTGCTTTCACCTTAGTATTGCTCAAAGAAGATACCAAGGCAGTTGTCAGCGTGACTCCGGCACTCGGTCCATCTTTTGGCACCGCTCCCTCAGGTACATGGATATGAATATCGTTCTTCTCAAACAGATCCGGCTTGATCTGATATTTCTTCGCATTGGCACGTACATAATCGTAGGCAATCGTCGCACTTTCCTTCATGACATCACCAAGCTGTCCAGTAATAACAAGCTTGCCCTTACCATCGAAATGCGTAACCTCAATTTGTAATACATCACCGCCGAATGCTGTATAGGCAAGACCTGTCACCGCACCGACCTGATCCTTCTTCTCGCGTTTGCCATAATCAAAGATCTCATGCCCGAGCCATTGTGCCACTAGCTTCTTTGTCAGCTTGATCGAGCGCTTGTTATCCTTCAAGATAGCCAATACGCTTTTGCGGCAAATCGTTGCGATCGTGCGTTCTAACTGACGTACACCGGCTTCTCTTGTATAGTAACGAATCAGATAGAGGATCATATCATCCTCCAGTTTCAGCTGAGACACCTTCAAACCGTTTTCCTTGATCTGCTTGGGCAGTAAATGCTGCTTGGCAATGTTCAATTTCTCCAGCTCCGTATAAGAGGAGAGC
Organism: uncultured Erysipelotrichaceae bacterium; assembly: GCA_947575425.1. Classification (GTDB taxonomy): domain Bacteria; phylum Bacillota_I; class Bacilli_A; order Erysipelotrichales; family Erysipelotrichaceae; genus C-19. The sequence goes on along the minus strand of CANPNQ010000092.1, from coordinate 3,625 downwards.
TGAATGATTTCCAAACGATCCCGCAAAGCCACAGGGATATCCTCCAAATAATTGGCAGTCGCAATGAACAGCACCTTGCTTAAATCATAAGGCTCCTCCAAGTAATGATCAGAGAATAAAGCGTTCTGTTCAGGATCCAGCACCTCCAGCATCGCACTGGCTGGATCCCCTTTGTAATCAGAAGCCATCTTATCAATTTCATCAATCAAAAATACCGGATTGATCGTACCCGCTTTTTTCATTCCCTGAATAAAGCGTCCCGGCAAGCTGCCTAAATATGTGCGGCGATGTCCGCGGATTTCGCTCTCATCCTTTACTCCCCCCAGTGATATTTTCACAAATTTGCGACCCAAGGCCCTTGCGACAGATTTGGAAAGAGAGGTCTTTCCCACACCGGGAGGACCGACCAAACAAAGGATCGGTGCCTTTAAAGAATGGGTCATCTGCTTCACCGCAAGATATTCCATAATGCGCTCTTTTACCTTTTCCAAGCCAAAATGATCCTCATTCAGAATCCGCTGTGCTTCACTCAAATCCTCATTATCCTTTGATTCCTGCCACCAAGGCAAGGCCATCAGCCAATCAATATACGTTTTGATCACGCCAGACTCTCCGCTCGCTGCCGGTAGCATCTCATAGCGGCTCAGTTCTTCCTTCACCTTTTCCTTGATTCCATCCGGATAAGGATTTTCCTCTAATCTTCTGCGGATTTCATCACTGTCACGATCAGAATCAGGAACATCGCCTAATTCTTCCTTGATTGCCCTCATTTTCTCACGCAAATAGTATTCCTTCTGCCCTTCCTCAATGCGATTCTTCACCTTCTCATTGATTCTGCTTTCCATCATAGAAAGCTCTTTTTCACTTTCCATCTCCTGTAAGATCAACAGCAACCGCTCATTGATATTGGTCGTTTCCAACAGCTTCTGCCGCCGCTCAACACTGAAGGGAAAGATCTGAGAAATCTGATCCGACATATACTGGGCGCTCACACCCTTGGATAATTCATGAATCATTTCTTTGGGGATGCTTTGGTTTAGCACATCCATGTTTTCCAACTGCTTTGCCAAACGACGTACCAGCGCCATTTCCTCCAGCGTATCACCGCTTTCATCCTCCAGTAGTTCTACATCCGCACACATGCAGTGTTCCTCATCCGTCACACTTAGGATACGCGCTCTTTGTAAACCAGAGAACTTCACCCGCAGATATCCATCCATTCTGCGAATGTGCTTAATCATGCACAAAGCACCCACCTCATAAAGATCCTCGATACCGGGATTTTCTGTTCCCATATCCCTTTGCGATACCAGCAGCACATGAGAATCAAACTCACTCTGCGCATCCTCTACCGCATGTACGGATTTACTGCGTCCCACATCAATAATCACTTCCTGTTGCGGAAACACGATCACACCGCGTGTACAAACCAAAGGCACACGGATTTGATTGTTATTATTGTCTTCCATTTGCATATACTCCTTTCGTGCCGGAAGCATTCTCACATATAGGTCAAAAAAGACGCACTCTAAGCGTCTTTATCGCATATGCTTATTTGCCGGCTGTTTCTTTAATCAGCTCCAATGCTTTACGCATACGCAAGTCATAAGAAACTGCATCCTTAGAGATGATTTGTTTTACCTGTTCCACTTCCATACCATAGGTAGTGGCTATGGTCTCCATTTCTTTGTCGATTTCCTCATCATTGACATCTAGTTTTTCTTCCTTGGCAATCGCCTCCAACACAAGGCGCGCCGCGATCTTGTTCTTTGCATCAAGCGAGAAATGCTCGCGCAAAGATTCGCTTGTCATCTGTGTCAGTTTCAAATAAGCATCCAAGGAATAACCCTGTGATTGCAGATTATTGGCAAAATCGTTGATCATGTTATCGCATTCCTCATCGATCATCACCTGCGGAATATCCATTTTCGCATTTTCCACCACTTTACTCAAAAGCGCATTGGTGAAATTATTATCCGCATCACGCTCCTTTTGAGCGCTGAGCTGATTCATCGTATACTCTTTGAATTCATCTACGGTTGCCACATTTTCGATATTTTGTTCTTTCACCATTTCATCGTTGAATTCCGGCAACTCCTTGTACTTGATCTCATGCACGGTAACTTTGAACATCGCTTCCTGCCCTGCCAGTTCCTCAGCCTGATATTCTTCCGGGAACGTCACCTTGATTTCCTTGGTCTCCTCTGCCTTCATACCGATGAGCTGTTCCTCAAAACCGGGGATGAAAGAGCCTGAACCGATCTCCAAAGGATAATCGTTTCCAGCACCGCCCTCAAAGGCAACACCATCCTTAAATCCTTCAAAATCAATCACCGCAGTATCGCCATTTTCTACAAGCGCCCCTTCTTCTTTGATCATGAAGTCTGCGCCACGCTCCTGAATGGCTTTGATGCGTCCATTGATCTCGTCATCGCTGACAGTGACTGCTTCCTTTTTTACATCCAGATTCTTGTATTCCCCCAGTGTAACCTCTGGTTTTACAGACAATTCAAAATTTAGCGTTACCTGTTCCTCATCCATAGATGCGATATCCAGCGCAGGACGTCCCACAACCTCAAGGGAATGCTCCTCCATACCTTCCTTCAACGCATCACCCGCAATCAAATCAATCGCCTCATACATCACGCTTTGCGGTTGAATGCTGCGCTTTAATACATTTGCCGGTACCTTTCCTTTACGAAAGCCCGGAAGCTGTACTTTACTGGCGACTTTCTTGAATGCTTTTTCCTGAGCCTGTTTCCAGACATCTCCGGATACGCTTGTAGTTAATATACCCGTAGAATGTTCCTTTAATTCCCATGTTGAACTCATATGTTCCTACCTCCTGTTTATTTTTTCCTTTATCATAAACATGTATACAGATCATATCATGCTTATTTCAGCTCTAAATCCCTAATGATTTCTATCCTCAATCTCTTTATATACCATAATGCTCCAATAGTAAGGCAAAACCATGTTCCCTTTCCAGATGATATTGCTTCAAAAACATCTCAAAGCCTGCTTCATCCCCTTGTGCTTTTTTCACATAAGATACGATAGATAAAGCAAGGGGAATTCCCTCATCCACATCTATATGAAAGGGCAAATGTAAATAGCACTCCTGTATGAGCGTCTCCATGCACATTTTAAGAAATGAAGGATCCTCGTGTTCAAACCATTCGCAAAGGGTATTTGCGGCAAGGATCGCTCCCTCTGCTTTCATTACCGGCTCCAAATAATTCGGTAAGAAGGTGAGCTCCATACCATTCACAACCGCATGCATTTCCACCGCAACATCCTGCTGCATCAAACAGTCGATCAACAGTGCCCGAACCAATCCATTGGGATCTTTCTTCAGGCAATTCTCAATCACATCCAAGTAATTACGTACGTTGCTTTTCTTTAACTGCTCAATCGCCAATAGTTGTTCTTCAAAGTTCCCCTCCAGTAAGGCTTCCACATCTTCTTCCTCATAACTGCGCTGCACTGCATCACTTTGTATCACACTGCGGCATTCTTGATAATAAGAGATAAGCGCTTCCTCACTCTCTTTGGGGATATAAGGCATCGATAGTTCATCATACAGCAATCGATAGGCCTCCTGATAGTTTTTTTCATTCATCAT
>CANPNQ010000091.1 GCA_947575425.1 uncultured Erysipelotrichaceae bacterium | reverse complement strand
CATTCTATATTTTAAAGACCAATCCATCTATCGCCACAATATGAGGAAAATGGCTTTAAATAAGCATATATTTACATAAAATCAATTATTCTGAGTTGCGGTTGATTTGAAAAATCGACGATTATCGCGTGTTTTGCGATTTAACCGCAAGTCGCGCAAAAACTATTGCCTTATTTGCTGTTTTGGAATATGATTGTATTGCGGAATTAAAAACGGTTCCGTATATGCAGATTGTTTGATTGAGTTGGCGACTCAGTACTGGGAGAGAGTTGAGTTGTTTTGATTACATGAGTGATCTTAACTTGTGAGTACATTTGCATATTACATCCGTGAGGATGTCTCTGAGGGGAGATACTTAAGGCTAGGAATAGCCTTGGGGGCGCTTTAGGTGAAGCCGATGTATATAGTCGGCAAGGGCATATAGCAGTGTAAAGAAGCGATGATTACCTTTTCAGTTTGTTTCGCAATAACCTAATACCTAAATTATACATGTTGCTTGCTATTGCGATATGTCCATTCACCTTTTAATCAGTTTATAGGCAGGGTTTAAATCACTCTGCTTTTTATTTGCTAAGGGTTTTGTAAAGCATAGGTAGTATATAGAGATATAGAAAATTAAAATTTTAGCAACTTTTTTTGGGGTTTTTTCTTTTTGACATGTATAAATATATACAGGGAGGATTTGCATATGGAGAAAAACCAAGGATGTTCACGTACATAAGTAAGGAAGATGAGTATGGAATATCTGGTCATACTGGCCATTATTCTCTATCTGCTAGATCGTCAGGGTCCTAGAGATCGCGACGACGAGTAGCTAGAGCTTCCTTGAGGGGGGAGAGGAGGACAATGGGGAATGGGCGCTGCTCATCCTTTATGCTTCATGTACAAGACTCTCAAGGCATTAAAAAGACGATGTGGTAGGACACATCGTCTTTTCTTGCGAAAGGAAAGATTTCGCATGGAATATTTACAGGTATATTATAGTTGTTCCTACTCTATTTTGCAAGAAGATTTTCAAAGAACAACAGTATTTCAGCGATAGAAAGTAAATTTTTTCCAACTTCTTTTTGGGTTTTTTCTTTTTGACGTGTATAAATATATATAGGGAGGATTTGCATATGGAGAAAAACCAAGGATGTTCACGTACATAAGTAAGGAAGATGAGTATGGAATATCTGGTCATACTGGCCATTATTCTCTATCTGCTAGATCGTCAGGGTCCTAGAGATCGCGACGACGAGTAGCTAGAGCTTCCTTGAGGGGGGAGAGGAGGACAATGGGGAATGGGCGCTGCTCATCCTTTATGCTTCATGTACAAGACTCTCAAGGCATTAAAAAGACGATGTGGTAGGACACATCGTCTTTTCTTGCGAAAGGAAAGATTTCGCATGGAATATTTACAGGTATATTATAGTTGTTTTCTCACTGTAATACAAGAGATACTTTTGATTTCCTGTCCGGTGAGGGGAATATATAGGAATACATATATGTGAACTATTCTATTTATTACATGAATTGAAACTATATCTTTTTAAGGATGCAACTGAAATAAAAAGAAAACTTTGTACATGAACAAAGAGAAACAAGGGTTTGGAATTAATTCGTTTTCAGTTATCAAAGTATTGATAACAAGCATCCCCAAAGGGGATGAGGAAGTTAATGGGTGAAGGGTACCTCGTTCTCTCTGTCATATACAAAGCTTTCGGTTTTGAAAAAGACAACAAGGTATAATTACATCGTCTTTTCCAAACATAAGCATGATATACTTACATGGTTATTATAATCGTAATTCATCGGTTTTACAAGTCTTTTTACCATCTTTTTACAAAAACTTTTCAGAATTAGCATTGACAGAAAGTAAAATCTACTACATAATTGTTATGCGCAGTGGGTGAAAGAGCGCAGTTTGACAATGATGTGTGAATCGTTATAGGAATATAAATAGGAATAGAGGGGATTATTATGAAAGAAATGACAGAGCTTTTCAATTTAAGCAATCAAATGAAACTGGCAAGAGATCGTATGCGATTGACGCAAGAAGGACTGGGAGAATTGATTGACTTGGCTGCGGCTACCATGTGAAAAAGCACCGACAGCTCTATAGAGCGATGCTTTGAATCGTTATGTAAGATAGTTGATGTGCTTCAACTGGACACACGTAAAATATTTCCTTATCCGCTTCCGCAAGATCCTGAAAAAGATCATGTCTATCGCCGATACTGTGAATTAGGGAAGTATCTTTCTGTCGGACAGCTCTTGGCAGTACTGCGGTTATTTCAAGTATTTGAAGAACGCACATGAGGAAACTGTCAGATACAACCGCTTACATAGAAAATTTACAAAAAAATCAGTCTTTCCCCATATTTTTCCCATAATCTTATGGTATAACATTGTCACTGTTACATGGAAAGGAACCACTATGAAAAAAACAAAACAAAAAACTTCATCTGTCGCTATTACGTTTTATGTGCTGGCTGTGCTGCTAGTGCTGGTATTTGCCTTTATGTCATGGTATATCTTTGATTCCATCAAGGAGGCAATGACTCAATACGGTATGAGTTTCTCTGAATTCTGGGGCGAGATGTGGCAAAGTGTCGTAAATATGTTTGTGACACAGAGTCTGCCATTTTTGGTATATGCGTTTATCAGCTATGGTATTGGTTATGTGATCAATGAATTGACATTGCAGCACACAGAGAGTGTTCAAAACGCAGATGCGAAAGCAGAATCGCAGGAAGCAGCAGCGATGGAACAAGCAGATACGAAAGCGCAGGATGAATTATCTCAAGCATCGGCGAAAGAGAGCGTTCAGGAAGAAATGCTCAGTGACGAAGGAAAAGAGGAGACACAAGCTGCGGGCGCTGAACCCAAACAGGAGGAAAGCGCAAATGAGGATAATCAGAAGCAGGAGGAAGAAGCGAATTCGGCGACTTTGGACAGCGAAGAAAAGGAATCACAAGCATAGTCCTCAGATAAGTGCGAGTTTATGCAGGAAAAGAGACGGTGCATAAAACAGAAAATACGTAAGGATCCTATGACATGTCATAGGATTTTTTTGTGCTTCAGATGGTCAGCGCTACCCTATGGAAAACCGGGTAAGAGGCAATAGAGGAAGAATGCAGAGGTCGATGAGGGAAACAAGGAATCGTCAAAGGAATTCATTTGAGAAAAAGATGTGATTCTGATATACTGTTTCCTGACAAGACAGACACATTCAGACAAAAACTGTGAGATAAGGGAAAGGAGGAATGACATGGGTACTTTGATCATAGCGGAAAAGCCGGAGCTTGGACGAGCGATCGCCGCCGCCATTGATGGACCTACCAAGGAATCACATGGTGTGATCGTGAAGAAGAATGTTGTAATCACATGGGCATACGGTCATTTGCTCCGACTGTGTGAACCGCAGGAATACAATGAAAAATACGCTAAATGGACAATGGAAGATCTGCCGATCTGCTTTGATGATTGGAAACTGGTACCCGATGGAAATAAAAAGGAACGCGTTGAACAAATCCGCAAGCTGATTGAAGAAAACGATACCATCATTCATGCAGGCGATCCTGACGATGAAGGACAGTTTTTGATCGATGAAATACTGGATTATGTGGGAAATACCAAACCCGTCCGTCGCGTTTATATCAATGATAATACACCCGATAATATCAAACGAGCGTTTCATGAACTGCTGGATAATGAGCCGCTGCGCTCTATTGGTAGAAGTGCCTATGCAAGAGCAGTTGCGGATTATGTGGTAGGTATCAATTACAGCCGCCTGTTTTCCCTCGGATTGCGGATGAAAGGATTATCCGTCGGTCGGGTGCAATCACCCACACTTGGTCTGATCGTTGCTCGTGATGAGGCGATTGACAATCATATCAAAACAAAATATTATGAATTGGAAATGAACGCATATTGTGAAGATACTGTGGTTCCCTTGAAGTTTAAAGGGAAAGCGGAGCTGCTGGAGGATGAAAAGCACATTTTGAATCGGGAAGTATTAGAGGAAATACAGTCTCAGCTAAACGATGCGAAGAAACAGCTGAAGGTGAGTGAAAAGGAGATGGAACAGCGCCCCCCATTGCCCTTTAATCTGGCAAAGCTACAAGCGCATATGAATACGAAATATGGCTTTGACTTAAGCAAAACGGATCGAATTACGCAAACCTTGCGCGATCGTCATCAGGCAATCACCTACAATCGCAGTGATTCTCAGTATTTAAAGGCGGAGCATTATAAAGAAGCACCGGCGGTGATCGGTAAGGTAATGGAAAAACTAGGGAAAAGCTATCCCGTAGATTACACGATCCGTTCTCAATGCTTTCAGGATAAATTTGTCACAGCGCACCATGCGATCATTCCTACGCGATCGGATTTTGATATCCGAAAGCTAAGTGCCGACGAACGTAAGGTCTATGAGGAAATATGTCACTTTTACATCATGCAGTTTCTTCCGTCCATGAAAAAAAGACAATTACAGGCGCTCATTCGTTTGCCGCAGGGAGAATTACGCGGCGTATCTACTTTTGTGATTGAGGAAGGATATCATCAATATTTTAATAAAGCGATGGATCATGAGGAAACAAATGAAGAGGAGACTGCTCGCTTTGATTTAAGCCCGGGCAGCTATGAGGCATGGCTCAAAGACGGAAGGATTTTGGAAAAGGAAACCAATCCGCCCAAGCGCTATACCCAAGCGACATTGATCCGCGATATGACAAGCATCGCAAAATATGTAAAGGACAAGGAAATCAAAGAGCTGCTGAAGAAAAAGGATAAGGATAAAAAGGGCGAAAATGGCAGTATTGGCACAAGTGCTACCCGATCCCAGATAGTAGAAACGCTGCTAAAGCGAGGCTATGTGGAAATGAAGGGCAAACAAATCATTTCCACCCGGCTGGGTAAGGACTTTTATCATCTCTTGCCTCCGGAGGTTAAAACTGCGGATCTAACCGCAAAATGGTGGGTGATACAGGAGGATATCAAAGAGGGGAAGGCAGAAGTAAAGGACCTTGTGGACAGTGTACTGGAGAATTTCATCCCGCATTTATCACAGGATTTCAATCAGCTGCGCACTCATGTGACCTATCCGATTGAGGATGATCGCGCAGAAATTGGGAAATGTCCGCTGTGCGGCAATAAGATCGTGGAAAAAGAGAAAAACTTCGGGTGTGTGAACTGGCGCAATGGCTGTAAATTTGCGATATGGAAAAATGATCCGTTTCTAAGTGAGATTGGCAAAACCCCCAATCAGGCCATGGCGGGAAAATTATTAAAGGATGGCTATTGTAAGGTGAAATTGACAGATGAAAATGGCAATGAGGTGATTAAAGTTTTACAGTTGGGGACAAGAAACGGATATGCCGTATATCGCTTAATTGATCTGCCACAAAAATAATATTGGAAAGTTGATTGTCATCTAGATGTAAGCAAACAATAAAAAAGCATC
>CANPNQ010000090.1 GCA_947575425.1 uncultured Erysipelotrichaceae bacterium | reverse complement strand
TGGCATTGCCAGAGCATTGGCGATTGAGCCTCAATTCCTCGTATGCGATGAACCGATCAGCGCTCTTGATGTCTCCATTCAGTCACAGATTATCAATCTGTTAATTGATTTGCAGAGAAAATTAAATTTGACTTATTTGTTTATCGCACATGACTTGGATATTGTGCGTTATATCTCGGATCGCATCGCCGTGATGTACCTTGGCCATTTGATGGAAATCGGAAATAGCGCCGAGGTGTACAACAATGCCCTGCATCCGTATTCTCAGGCATTATTATCGGCAGTACCGATCCCTGATCCCGATTTAGAACAGCAAAAAAAGCGCATTATTCTGGAGGGCGATGTTCCCAGTCCGATTGATGTACCGAAGGGATGTCCGTTCGCAGGACGCTGTCGTTACTGCAAGGACAAATGTTTGGAGGAACGTCCGGAATTACAGGAAGTGAAAGCTGGACATCGGGTTGCGTGTCATTATGTAAAAGAGATCAATCATTTGGATTAGATAAAACATAGCTGTATGTGTTGTGATAAAAGGTAGCATCACAATCATACGGCTTTTTTCTATGGAGAGAAGATTTTTGCGAAGAATGGATCATTTAGGATGGGCAGAATGGCTGAAAAAAGGTATAATGATGATAATCACAGGAGGTATTATGATACGAATTGCGATTCTGGAAAAGGAACCATGTGCTAAGGACCTCATTTATGAGTTTGGTAGGATGATTACGGATATGGAATGGTCATTTGTCTGTTATACAAAAATATCCCAGTTGGTAAAAGGAGATGAGATGCGGAATTTTGACATGATTGTCCTGCATGAGATGTTTCATAGCACACGTGTAAAAACATCGCTGATGGCACATCATCCAAGACGCTTGCTCATGTATTGCATGGAGAGTGATAAAGCGAAGCAATTAGGTCTTCGATCAGATCGGATCTTATATATAGACCGCAGTCACATCAAGCAGGAAATGAAGCGGATCACGTCACAGCTGAACACATTTTTAAGACAGCGTCAGGAATACATACTTTCTTATCGGCATGTATCGTTGCCGCTTCAAATTTCGGATATTTATTATATTGAAAAGAAAGACAAGAACATCATTTATCATAGCGCCAGAGGTACTTTCAAGGAACGTAAGACTTTGCAGGAGGCAGAAACTTATTTTAAGGAGACTGGCTTTGTGCGACTTCATGCCCGCTCCCTCATTCATCTGATGCATGGGAGTTCGTTTACGAAAGATCATGTCATATTGATGTGTCATGTGCGCCTGCCGATCGCTCGGGCGAGAAAAAAAGAGGTGCTGGAAAGGTTGAGAGGGGATGGCAAATGAGCAGATGGACTCATTCAGCGATTACATTTTGCATGAATGGAATTCAAATAACGCCCAAAGATCGGATCTCATAGTTCTAATTAACAATAGGAAGGAAAATGATTGGCACCCATTTCTTTTGCATTCCATAGGATCCCACATCATCCTCAGCTCTTTGCGATTGCATCTCCCATGAAATAAACGAAATAAATGTTTTCGCTATGACAGCGTTAAGCAAATAAAAAAGCCTTTTTTCAGGCTACAATCGCTATCTGGTGCCGACACGCAGAATTGAACTGCGAGCTGAGCATTACCATTGCTCTGTATTACCATTATACTATGTCGGCACTATCTGTGTGCTTCCAATCGTCGAATTAACTCGGCAATCGGAAGACCTACTATATTATAATAGTCTCCGACGATTTTTGCAACAAAAATTGCACCTTTTCCTTGTATTCCATAAGCGCCTGCCTTATCCAGTGGTTCTCCGCTTGCTACATAGGCTTCGATCTCGTCCTCACTTAGCTCATAAAAACTGACTTCACTGATGGAATGAAAACATTCCTCTTTTTGTTTAGATAAGATTGCTACAGCACTGATCACCTGATGTGTTTGTCCGGAAAGCATCCGTAACATATCCTTTGCTTCCTGTGCATTATGCGGCTTCCCCAATATATGATCGTTGAAGCATACGACGGTATCGGCACCGATCACGATATCATCTCTATGGCTTTGCCGTACTGCGCTAGCTTTTTCATAAGCCAGTCGCTCAATCCTAGCAGGTAAGGGAAGAGTATAGTCGAATACTTCATCTATTTGTGCGCTTTGAACGAGAAAGGAGATGCCCACCTGCTCCAACAAAGCCTTGCGACGGGGGCTTTGACTTGCCAACATTATCTGTGTCATTGCTCTTCCTCCTTAGTTGCTTTCTTTAACCATGCCGTTTTTTCAAAAAACAGACACCACAGGCTTGCGCCGAGCAGAGCGCTAAAACCAATGATAAACATCCATGCAATGCGCAATACCATATGGAAGAAAAAGTCCTCCGGAAACATATTGATCATCAAATCAGTGCGGGGATTTAACAGCCACAGATCATTGCGGAAAAACAAATGATGGAAACTTTCCCATAGGCTTGTAAAATCGATGGCTGCCCACATACCAAGAAATGCCAAGAGACACAGAAAACTCACTGCACATTGGACAAATGCAATAGACAAAAACTTCCACATCGTCTTTTTTTGATCTGCCCACATCCATGCGAAAGAGGCCACAAGCACAATGATCGCCAAGACGCGCACATGCAGGGCAAACTGATACAATGCTTTCACATCCACCATATGTAAGCTTTCCCGCTCATTGAACGCTTCACGGGGCAGTTCATAAACATCAATGGTGACACTGACATCATCACGGGTGTCCTCCAAATAATCCAATAACGTTTCTGTGGCTTTCATCAGATCCTCATGGCTCATATGCAGAGAAGCTGCGGTATTCATACTTTCATATTCCCGTTCATAGAAACCACGGTCAAAACAATTCCATTGAATGCTTGTGATAAGCAGGATCAAAATGGCGCTGATGGATGCCAAATAGGCGCAGGCAATCGAGAAACGCTGTTTCATGTTATCATCCCTTTGCGTATCATAGTACCATAAATCAAACAGAAAGAAAATGCCCTTTCTTTCCTAAGAAAGAAAAAAGGCGTCTGTGATCGCTGTGAATCTATTATCTTTGTTATCTTCCTTTTTCATTATTCCACTGCATCCAAGCGCACACAAGATACCCCATCCATCTGGGAGAGGCATTCCAACAGCGCTTCTACCGGTTGTTCCATCTCGCTCATATCAAAGGAGATCACAACATTGGCAAGCTCATGGATCGGGATATTCTGATTGATCGTAATAATATTTGCTTTTTGGAAGGACATGATGTCCAAGACCTTTGACAATACCCCAAAGCGATGTGCCAGTACCAGCGTGATGATCGCCTTGCGTGCCCCCATTCCCTTGCTTGGTAGAAATACATAATCCTTATATTTGTAATAGGTTCCCCTACTGATTCCAACCAGTTTCACTGCTTGTGATATGTTTCTGACCTCGCCGCTTTGAAGCAGCTCTCTTGCCTGCATCACCTGATCCAGAACCTCCGGTAATATCTCACTGTCTACGATATAATATTTACCCATGATGTTCCTCCTTACTCACGGCTCCCTGTGTATCGGCATGATATATGGCACATTGCCAAGTGGGAAATTTATCCAACACAGCTGATGAGAGCGCTTCGGCGACCTCCTGCTTTTCACTGACTGCCATCATGGTGGAACCGGAGCCGCTGATATACCATGTTAAGACATGATGCTTCTGACACAGCGCATCGATCTCATCGTACTGAGGAAACAATACCTTGCGATACGGCTGATGAAGGCGGTCCTCACAGGCATGCGTTAGCATGGTATGATCCCCTTCGCTCAATGCTTTCGCCAAAGCGGCACAGCGTCCCAGATTGAATAATGCATCCTCATAGGGCAGTGTGTCAGGCAGAACTCTGCGAGCATCTGCTGTCAGGATCGGATAATCAGGAATCATTGCGATAAAGCGATATTGGCGAGAAACATCGTAGCGTGTGGTAAAGACCTGATCCTGCTTGGTGAAAGAGATGCACAGACCACCGTAAATCGCAGGAGCTACATTATCGGGATGTCCTTCTATAGCATTGCATAACGTAAGCAATTCTGCTTTAGACAGGGCATGATCGCAAAGCGAGTTGGCTGCGAGCGCTCCAGCTACGATACAGACAGCACTGCTTCCTAAGCCTCTGGCTTCAGGGATCATACCTGTATCAATCGTGATTTTGATCGGCGGCACCGGTCGATGTAAATGCGCGAATACCCGACAAAAGCTTTGATACACTAAATTATCTTCATTTTGCCAATGTGCTGGGCAACCGCAAATGATGAATCCTTTGTCAATCAACTCAAAATGCACACACGCATAGGCATTGAGCGCAAGTCCCATACAATCAAAACCGGGACCCACATTGGCGCTGGTCGCAGGCACTTTGACAGTAATCATGAAAACACCCGCTTTCCCTGCTTCCATACATACTCTTTCATGGCATCTTTTTCAATGACATCCTTATGTAACAAAGGAAGATCACACAGCTTTTTTAACTGCTTGGGAGCGAGGGTACCTGTATGTTTTTCCAAAGAAGCCATGATCGCAAATTCATCGCCATTTGCCTCTCCAAACAATGCTTCATGAACTGCGGCACAAAATTTATACGGACTGGCAGTTGCCAACAGGACGCAGGGATGCTTCTTATCCTGATGTCGCTTCATCGCATGATATCCACAGGCAGTGTGTGGATCCAATACATATCCATCTGCCTCATACTTCAATTTCATTCGGCTGCGGCATTCCTCATCATTTGCATAGGCACTGACAAATAAGGAACGGATCTGCTTCATCGTTTTCGGATCAACCTCATAGCGACCATGGAGACGAAGCTCCTCCATCCACTTTGTCACAGCGCCGCAGTTTTTACCGCTCGCATAATATAATAAGCGCTCCAGATTGCTGGAGATTAAAATATCCATGGAAGGAGAGATCGTTTTATGAAAATCTCGATTGCGATCATAAATACCGGTCGTTAAGAAATCATGCAATACATGATTGGCATTGCATGCAACGATAAAGCGATGAATCGGCAAGCCCATCAGCTTCGCATAATAGCCTGCCAGCACATTGCCAAAGTTTCCGGTGGGAATGCAGAAGTCAATCTCTTCGCCATACGTAATTTCCTTACGCTTTACCATTTGCTGATACGCATAAAAGTAATAGACTACCTGAGGGATCAATCGGCCGATGTTAATGGAATTGGCACTGGATAATACGATGTGTTCTTTTTTTAGCTGTTCTTGTAATTCTTGGTCATTGAACAATTCCTTTACCTTGCTTTGGGCATCGTCAAAGTTTCCTTTGATCGCAGCGATCGCCACATTGTTGCCTTTTTGGGTTGCCATCTGTAAGCGCTGGATCTCACTGACCCCGTGATCGGGATAAAAAACTGTAATACCGATGCGCTCTACATCCTGAAAGCCTGCCAATGCAGCTTTGCCTGTATCTCCGCTAGTGGCGGTCAGAATCATAACTTTTTCATCTTTTT